>NZ_CP090064.1:4287500-4387544 GCF_023100685.1 Proteus vulgaris
ACAATCCCTTTTACTATTTTTCTACTTTACTACTTCTTTATTTATACTGGTTATCAGCAAGAAATAACTCAACAACAAGTGGAAACAACCCAAAGGCTCTCTCGTATTCATCATTATCAAAAGATATTAGAGACGCCACCATCACTTGAATCACTTATTGCACAACAAGCTGATTATCATATTTCATTAAATAATCCATCAACCCCTGAGCAACTACAACACCTACTTATTACTTATCATTTCATCCCTGAAACTTGGGAAAACGCCCCTAATTCGTTATATAAGCTCACTTTTAATTTGTCTTATACTCGCTTATTAACTTTACTCGAACACCTTAATCAAACCGGATTATTACTTATCTCGCTCAATATTATTCCAATAAAAACAGAGTTACTTTCTGTTCAAATCACATTGATGGCACTAAAAGGACTCTCATTAGAACAAGGTGGCATATCATGAAAATATTGGTTTTCTTTATGATGCTATGCATGACAACTTGTGTTTTTGCTCACTTGAGAGATCCATTCTTCCCTGACGTTCCTGATGTCATTAATCATGAAAAGACACTACCAACACCCACTGAAGAACCATGGACAGACACACAGCAAACTGAACAATTACACCATCGACTTTATCCGTTAAATTATGCTGATGCAGATACATTAGCGAAGCAACTTAGCACTTATGCAATCCCATTATTGAGTAAACAAGGCCGGGTTATTGCTGATAGTGACTCTAATAGTCTTTCAATTGTCGATAATGACAAAGCACTTTCTGAAATCGCAGATTGGCTAAAATTAAAAGATACTCCACAACAACAAGTTCATATCACGGCGCATATCGTCAGCAGCAGTCAAGAAGCGTTAAATGAATTAGGTACCCAATGGGGCTTGCAAGCATTAAAAACTACAAATACTGAAGCAATATCAACAATACCTAATACTACGCCGACATCTCCTAACTCTGCTTTATCAATACCTTCACTGTCTGCATTATCACTTCATCAAAATACCAAAAACCCACTTCACTATATTGCCTTTAATATCGCTAGGATTAATGGTCGCCTATTAGAACTTGAGTTAAGTGCATTAGAACAAGAAAAACAGCTATCAATTATTGCAAGTCCAAGACTAACAGCGGCTCATGAGAAAACGGCCTCAATAAAACAAGGAACGGAAATTCCCTATGTCAGCCGAGATAATGAAACCACTCGTGTTCAATTTAAGGAGGCTGTATTAGGGATGGAAGTCACCCCAATTATTCAGAGAAATAAAAAAATAAGGTTAATACTTAAAATCAGTCAAAACACACCTGGTATCGCCCTTGTTCAAGGTGGTAGTGAACACCTTTCTATCGACAAGCAAGAGATCAGTACAGAAGTCACGATTAATGATGGAGAAACCATTATGTTAGGAGGAATATTTCAACAAAAGCAGCAAGAGCATACAGCAAAAATCCCTTTATTATCATCTATCCCATTATTAGGGGTACTTTTTAGCCATAAAAGAGATCAGCACAGTCGCCATGAATTGGTTATTTTTATTACACCCAAATTAATCTAACTTTTTATGTGATAAAAATTTTTTCATCAAAATACAAAGAGTTACCCATTTATTACTAGGATTAAACTGAGAGTTATTCATTGTTTTTTCTTATAATCAGTATTTATAGATTTGACGATGAGGACGATTTAGCTTACAAGGGTTAGCTAATTTGAGTGGACCTGAAACATCACAATGATAATACGGATACATTTTATGCACTTCCTCTATTCTTGGAGGTAGGGCTTTTTATATGTAATATTGATCGCTTGATGACGAAAAAGACAATATTATCAGATGCGGTTTTCCGACTAAATTGTGTTAGAATCTTCGCGTTGCCAACAAAGATGATTACTTTTTTTAGTAGTTTTTGTTATGTACTGTAGGCAAAGGGATTTTTATCCTATGTTGTTGTTTGCAACAGCATGTGGTTATTTTATAGCGATCTACTGAAAGAACTCAGTCTTATTATGAGAGTAGATAACAAATGTTATCAGGTGTGAATTAGATAAACACTCATAAATTTCAGTTTAGGTCCCGTCGCTGAATGAATTTGGCGGGGCGGGTTATCATTAACGAATATCTTAGTAATACCAAAAACATGGCAGAGAAACGTAATATCTTTCTGGTTGGGCCTATGGGTGCCGGCAAAAGCACTATTGGTCGTCAGTTAGCTCAACAACTTAGTATGGAGTTTTATGATTCCGATCAGGAAATTGAGCGGCGTACAGGTGCGGATGTAGGTTGGGTATTTGATGTAGAAGGCGAAGAAGGCTTCCGTCAACGAGAAGAGAAAATAATCAACGAACTCACTGAAAAGCAAGGCATTGTACTCGCTACAGGTGGTGGTTCGGTGAAATCGCGAGAAACCCGTAACAGACTATCTGCACGTGGTGTGGTTGTTTATTTAGAAACAAACATTGAAAAGCAACTCGCTCGAACCCAACGTGATAAAAAACGTCCTTTATTGCAAGGTGTTGAACCTGTGCGTGATGTCCTAGAGACATTAGCTGAAGAACGTAATCCTCTTTATGAAGAGATTGCTGACATCACAATTCATACTGATGATCAGAGTGCAAAAATTGTAGCCAATCAAATAATTGAATTATTAGAACAAAACTAATTCAACTATTTATAAGGTTAAGTAAAGACAATAAGAAGAAGGCCACTGTTATGGAAAAAATCACTGTCACATTAGGTGAAAGAAGCTATCCCATTACCATTGCTTCTGGCCTTTTTCATCAACCTGATACCTTTTTACCATTAAAATCAGGGCAGCAAGTTATGATAGTTACGAATGTAACGCTTGCTCCTCTCTATTTAGAAAAGGTAACAAACACCTTAAAAAAACAAGGTGTTTTGGTTGATAGCGTGATTTTACCTGATGGCGAACAATATAAATCGCTTGAAATCATGAACGATGTCTTTACTGCATTATTAGAAAAAAATCACAATCGAGATACGACACTTATCGCATTAGGCGGAGGTGTTATTGGTGATCTAACTGGTTTTGCGGCAGCAAGTTACCAACGTGGTGTTCGCTTTATCCAAGTTCCTACTACGTTGTTATCACAAGTTGATTCATCTGTTGGCGGAAAAACAGCAGTTAATCACCCTCTTGGCAAGAATATGATTGGTGCTTTTTACCAACCAGCTTCTGTCATCATTGATCTCGATTGCCTTGCCACATTACCACCTCGTGAACTTTCATCTGGTTTAGCTGAAGTTATAAAATATGGCATCATTTTAGATAAAGACTTCTTTATCTGGCTTGAAAATAATATTGATAAACTTTTGGCGCTTGACCCTAAAGCTATGGCTTTTTGCATCCGTCGTTGCTGTGAGCTAAAAGCTGAAGTTGTCGCCGCAGATGAAAAAGAAACCAGTGGCTTACGTGCATTACTCAATCTAGGCCATACTTATGGGCACGCTATTGAAGCTCATATGGGATATGGTGTTTGGTTGCATGGTGAAGCGGTTGCAGCAGGTATGGTAATGGCGGCAAGAACCTCTCAAGCCCTTGGTCAATTTACCGAAGAAGAAACACAACGTGTTATTCAATTACTTGAGAAAGCAAATCTCCCCGTCAATGGCCCTGTAGAAATGACACCTGATGACTATTTACCTCATATGATGAGAGATAAAAAGGTTTCTGGTGGCAAACTGCACCTCGTTTTACCAAAAGGCATCGGTCAATCTGAATTACGTGCGGATATTTCTCGCGAACAAGTCCACAAAGCGATAACATCTTGCATTAATGCAAATTAAGCTCCCCATTACCTGACTAGAAGTAAACCAGAATGCCTACTTAAGGATAATTCTGGTTAATATTGTCAAATGCAACGTTTCAGAAAAAGCGTTTCATCCTTATACTATGAGGTAATGGCTAAGGCTGAATAGAATATTTTTCGCTTTTTGACGCTCTGACGGAGGGCATAATGGACGAGTTCAAACCTGATAATGAAATTAAGGGTGATAATTCACTCAAACCTGATACATCGGATAGACCTGAACGTCGAACCAACCGACCTCGTAGCAACCCATTAAAAAATGCACGCTTCTCTGTATCCCGTCAACAGATGATGATTGGTGTAGGTGTCCTAGTGCTTATTCTGTTAATTATTGCAATCAGCTCTGCATTAAAATCACCAGAAACAACTGAACCTACGTCACCAACTGGAACAGAAAGAAATATCGATCTGTCTCAACAACCGTCATCCGTTACACCTACAGAAAATGGTCAGCCATCAACACCTCAAGCTATTTCTGGACAAGAAATCCAATCAGTGACACCCCCTTCACAAAATTTACCACCTATGATTGATTCACAAGGTCAACGTGTTGAGATCCCTGGTGATATTGTTGATTCTTTAAATCAACAACAAGCAGGTATAAACCAAGTGACTGGTCAACAGCAGCAATTAAATTCACAACAACCAAAACCAGTACAGCCAGCGACACAGCCACCAGCAACCAAGCCAGTGCAACCAGTACAAAAACCTGCTGAAGTAAAAACACCGCCAACAAAGCCGGTAACACCTCCAGCAACAACACAATCTAAACCCGCTACTAAACCGGTTGTTTCAGGCTCATTATCTGCTGGCAATTTAAGTTCTATTCCAGCTTCAAATTATACATTGCAATTAAGTGGTGCAAGTCGCCAAGATACCTTAGAAGCTTTCGCTAAAAAGAACCTCAATGGAAACTACGCTATCTATAAAACTCAGCGTAATGGTAACCCTTGGTATGTACTCATCTATGGTAACTATCGTAATATAAGCGAAGCTAAACAGGCTGTTTCTTCATTACCTGCACCGGTACAAGCGAAACAACCTTGGGTTAGACCGATGAAACATGTTCATCAGGATCTAAAAAAATAATTAAGACGAGGTTCACCGCTGATATGCTGTCTGAAACAGAGTACAATCGGCGACTCTGAAACGATTGAGAAATTTGGACGGCATGAAAAAAAAGCGCGCATTCCTAAAATGGGCTGGTGGTAAGTATCCTTTGGTAGATGACATTAAACGTCATCTGCCTGAAGGTAACTGTTTAATTGAACCTTTTATGGGTGCTGGTTCTGTTTTTTTAAATACAGAATACGATTCATATATTCTTGCCGACATAAATAGTGATCTAATTCATCTCTATAATACGGTAAAGCGACATCCTGAAAAATTTATGAAGGATGCTCGCTTGTTATTTACCCCTCAAATGAATATCGCAGAGGAATTTTATCAACTACGACAAGAGTTTAATCGCTCAACTGATCCTTATCAGCGTAGTGTTCTATTTCTCTATCTTAACCGTCATTGCTACAATGGGTTATGTCGTTATAATTCCAAAGGTGAATATAACGTCCCTTTTGGCCGTTACAAAAAACCTTATTTTCCTGAAACAGAGTTAATTTGGTTTTCTGAAAAAGCACAAAAAGCTAAATTTGTTTGCCAAAGCTATTCATCAACCATGACAAATGCAGAAAAAGGTGCCGTCATTTATTGTGATCCGCCTTATGCGCCATTATCACCAACTGCAAATTTCACGTCATACCATACAAATAGCTTTAGTTTTCAAGAGCAGGAACATCTGGCTCAACTTGCCTCAATGCTGGCTTACGAGAGACAGATACCCGTGTTAATATCAAATCATGAGACTGCGTTAACAAAAGAGTGGTATGTAGACGCAAAAGAGCTACACAGTGTGAAAGTCAGAAGAACAATCAGTAGCAACACACTTGGTCGTAGCAAAGTGAACGAATTACTTGCCTTATATAAATAATCGTTAACACCTCCCGACAATGGGAGTGTTGTCAGGAGAATGCGATGAAAGATTTTCTGATTGCCCCTTCTATTTTATCTGCTGATTTTGCACGCCTTGGTGAAGATACTGAAAAAGTACTTGCTGCGGGTGCTGACGTTGTCCACTTTGATGTCATGGATAACCATTATGTTCCAAATCTGACGTTTGGCGCACCGATATGCAAAGCCTTACGTAACTATGGAATTACTGCACCTATTGATGTTCATTTAATGGTAAAGCCCGTTGATCGCATCATCCCTGATTTTGCAGAAGCAGGCGCAACTTATATTTCATTTCATGCAGAAGCCAGTGACCACGTTGACCGTACCATTCAATTAATCAAAGATTGTGGTTGTAAAGCAGGCTTAGTGCTTAATCCAGCAACCCCATTAAACTATCTCGACTATGTTATGGATAAATTAGATCTTATCCTGCTGATGTCTGTTAACCCAGGTTTTGGTGGCCAATCATTTATTCCTAACACTCTCGATAAATTACGCCAAGTTCGTAAGATGATTGATGATGGTGGTTATGACATTCGTTTAGAAATTGATGGCGGTGTCAAAGTCGATAATATTGCTGAAATTGCCCAAGCGGGTGCAGATATGTTTGTTGCTGGCTCTGCTATTTTCAATCAGCCTGACTATAAACATGTTATCGACAATATGCGCCGTGAATTAAAGAAGGTATCGTAATGACAGATAAAAAACTCAAAGGTATCCGTGCTATCGCCTTTGATCTCGATGGCACACTCACCGACAGCGCAGTAGGGCTTACAGAAGCAACAGATTACGCATTAAAAGCAAAAGGCTTTCCTCCTGCTGGAAAACATAACGTCACTATCTGGGTGGGTAATGGCGTTGATATGCTACTTACGCGTGCTTTGCATAATGCTGGCGTTGAGGATGTCACTGAAACCTTATTAAAAGAGATGCGTGATCTTTTTGATGAACATTATGCAACTTCCGTCAAAACAGGCAGTGATTTATTCCCGCACGTTAAAGAAACGCTTGAAGTATTAGCTTCACATAATATTCCATTAGGTATCGTCACCAATAAACCGTCACCATTTATCGCTCCACTATTACAGCAACTGGAAATTGATAAGTATTTTTCCTTAGTGCTAGGAGGAGACGATGTTAAAGAAAAAAAACCGCATCCAGCACCATTATATTTAACAATGGGTACATTTGGTGTTAAAAAGGAAGAACTCCTTTTTGTTGGGGATTCTCGCAACGATATTATTGCAGCACAAGAGGCACAATGCCCTTGCGTAGGTTTAACCTATGGCTATAACTACGGCGTATCTATCGCAGATAGCAAACCTGATTATACTCTTGATAATTTTGCTGATTTGCTTTCAATCCTCGACATCACGCCAATGACAACTGTGGAATAGAACTAACATGACGACTTCAGTAGAAAAAAAGGCAAAAAAACCAATTGTATTCAGTGGTGCACAGCCTTCTGGTGAGTTAACTATCGGAAACTATATGGGTGCATTACGTCAATGGGTACAAATGCAAGATGATTATGACTGCATTTACTGTATCGTTGACCAGCACGCCATTACAGTTCGTCAAGATCCAAAAGAATTAAGAAAAAGAACGCTAGATACGCTGGCACTCTATCTTGCTTGCGGTATTGATCCAGAAAAAAGCACCATTTTTGTTCAGTCACATGTTCCACAACATGCTCAATTAAGCTGGGCACTCAATTGTTACACCTATTTTGGTGAATTGAGCCGTATGACTCAATTTAAAGATAAATCAGCCCGTCATGCTGAAAATATTAACGCCGGATTATTTGATTATCCTGTATTAATGGCAGCAGATATTCTTATTTATCAAACAAATCAAGTTCCTGTTGGTATTGACCAAAAACAACATCTTGAATTAAGTCGTGATATTGCTCAGCGTTTTAACGCTATTTATGGCGATATCTTCACTGTACCAGATCCTTTTATTCCAAAAGGTGGTGCGCGTGTTATGGCATTACAAGATCCAACTAAAAAAATGTCTAAGTCTGATGATAACCGTAATAACGTTATCGCATTGCTTGAAGATCCAAAAGCGGCAGCTAAAAAAATCAAACGTGCAATGACTGACTCAGAAGAGCCACCTCGTGTTATTTACGATCTTGAAAATAAAGCGGGTGTATCTAACTTATTGGATATTTTAGCGGGTGTAACAGGTAAAACTATTCCTGAATTAGAAGCTGAATTTGAAGGCCAAATGTACGGTCATCTAAAAGGCGCTGTCGCAGATGCGGTCTCTGAAATGCTAACCAACATTCAAGAACGATTTAACACATTCCGTAATGATGATGCTCTACTTAATAAAATAATGAAAGAAGGTGCAGATAAAGCTAAAGCTCGCGCTCAAGCAACCTTAGACAAGGTTTATGACGCAATCGGGTTTATTGCTCATCCGTGATTTTCTTTTAATACATAAAAAACACCTCTCCTATTTTTAGAGAGGTGTTTTTTTTATTCCTTAAATAACCGCCGATTAAAACTCTCAATGGTTTGATTTTGCATTCTTAACTGCATAGTCTTACTCCAACTCGCAGATAACCCTGCGGCACTTAATAGACGACGATAAAGTTCTTCATCAAAGGGCATATGAAAAGCAATTGAAATCGCCTCTTTAACAGAGACATCACTGTTTCTTGAAACCAAGACAAGAGGATGATGACTACCTGTTTCTCCTGTACTCACAACACGATATAACCAACCACAATAGCCACTATCTTGCATAATTTGCGAAAAGTTACTGACTTCAGTCACTGTATTAAGTTTATAACAAGGAGAGCGAGGTTGTGTGACTTGGATAAAAGCATTTCCCCATTGGTAAATATCACCAATAAAAACATTTTCTTCAGTCATGCCGGTTGTTGAGATATTTTCACCAAATGCTGGAGCATGAAGAAAATCAGTCAATTGTGGGAATTGCTCAGCCCAATAACGATAGTGTTCTTTAGGATAGTGACAAAGTGCGCGATCAGGGCCACCGTGAAAACTCTTTTCTGCTTGCTCATCACCTTCTAATCCCAGCGAAGTGAGTTTGATATGACCGTCCACCAGCCTTTTAGTGATCGCACTGGTAAATCCATTAGATGTTGTTGTGATGTTGCCGATAAAAACACTAGGAAAATAACGCATGGCTCACTACCTAAACAGAAAACAATGACCCATAGTAAAGAGAGTGTTCAAAATAAACAATGCCGACAATTGTCGGCATTTAAAATAGAACAGAAATGATCAATTCAATTATGCTTTGCTTTGAAAACGTTTTTGCGCTTCATCCCAGTTCACAACTGACCAGAACGCTTTGATATAATCAGGGCGACGGTTTTGATATTTCAAATAATAAGCATGTTCCCATACATCTAATCCAACAATTGGATAGCCAGATGCACCAGCTAACTCTTCACCCATTAATGGGCTATCTTGGTTGGCTGTAGAAACAACGGCTAACTTACCATCCTCTTTTAATACCAGCCATGCCCAGCCTGAACCAAAACGGCTAGCTGCTGCTTTTTCAAATAACTCTTTAAAAGCATCAACACTACCAAAATCGCGTTCAATCGCCTCTTTTAGTGAACCTTGTAATTGAGTTCCTAATTTTAAACCTTTCCAAAATAAAGAGTGATTTGAGTGGCCACCCGCATTATTACGTAAGAATGTACGTTGATCTGCAGGCACTTTATGAAGGTTTTTAACTAGCTCATCAATATCTAAGCCAGCAAGTTCAGGTAATTTTTCTAATGCAGTATTGGTATTATTTACATAAGTTTGATGATGCTTAGTATGGTGAATTTCCATTGTACGCTCATCAAAATGAGGTTCTAACGCATCATAAGCATAAGGCAGTGCAGGTAATGTATAGCTCATATTAATCTCCAGTGCTGTTTTATCTTGGATCACATCATGTGATTTATCTTTTCATTTCATTATAGTGAAAAAAACGTTAATGAAAATCATTATCATATCCATATTATTTTTGTGGTTTTTTTATTCAGCACTCGTTAATTAATTTTCACAGTATATTGTTTTAATTTAAAAGCCTTTTATTAAATAATAATTCTATTAAACAAGATAAATACAGCTAAATAATGCACACCTTGCTTTAGCACTAATTGAACATTCCATGAAAAGCATTTCCATTAATTCGTGATCTTCTGCGCAAAAAAGAAACAATTTTAATTCCCCCTCTTTTGTTAACGACTTTTTGACATAGTATTAACAATAGTGAGGAGAACTATTATGACAAAAATAAACCAACATCATATTCCTGCAAGCATTGCAGAACATGCCCTGATCAATAAAGAGCAATACCAAAAAGACTATGAATTATCTATCAAAAACCCTGAGGCCTTTTGGGCAGATAAAGGGAAGATTGTTGACTGGATAAAACCATATACTGTGGTAAAAAACACTTCATTTGACCCAGGCCACGTACGCATTCGCTGGTTTGAAGATGGACAGCTAAACATCAGCCAAAACTGCCTTGATCGCCACCTTAAAACACGGGGTGATCAAACTGCAATTATTTGGGAAGGTGACTCACCTAATGAGTCGAAAAAAATCACTTACCGACAACTCCACCAAGATGTTTGCCAATTCGCTAATGTATTAAAAAATCTAGGAATTAAAAAAGGCGATGTTGTGGCGATTTATATGCCGATGGTACCTGAAGCAGCAGTTGCTATGCTCGCTTGTACTCGTATTGGTGCAATCCACTCTGTTATTTTTGGTGGTTTCTCACCAGAAGCCGTTGCTGGTCGTATCATTGATTCGAAAGCCAAATTAGTTATCACTGCTGATGAAGGCTTGCGCGCAGGCCGTGCTATCCCTCTAAAGAAAAATGTCGATGATGCATTAAATCACGCGGATATTCCGCCGATTAATCATGTTGTTGTACTTCGCCGAACAGGAAATACAGAACAATGGATTGAAGGTCGTGATATTTGGTGGGATGAAATTATTCAAGGTGTAAGTACTGAGTGTGATGTAGAAGTTATGGATGCTGAAGATCCACTCTTTATTCTGTACACATCGGGTTCAACAGGTAAACCTAAAGGTGTGTTACATACCACTGGAGGCTATCTTGTTTATGCTTCAATGACGTTTAAATACACCTTTGATTATCATGAAGGTGATATTTATTGGTGTACTGCTGACGTAGGTTGGGTAACAGGGCATAGCTACTTACTGTATGGCCCGCTTTCAAATGGTGCAACAACAGTCATGTTTGAAGGTGTACCTAATTACCCAGCAGTTAACCGTATGGCTCAAATCGTTGATAAGCACCAAATCAATATTCTCTACACAGCCCCTACCGCAATTCGTGCGTTAATGGCTGAAGGCGATAAAGCGATTGAAGGAACTCAACGCACCTCTCTACGCATTCTTGGCTCTGTAGGTGAGCCTATTAATCCGGAAGCTTGGGAGTGGTTCTATCAGAAAATGGGACGTAGCCAATGCCCGATTGTTGATACATGGTGGCAAACAGAAACCGGTGGTTTCATGATAACTCCATTGCCGGGAGCTATGGATCTAAAACCAGGTTCAGCAACACGCCCTTTCTTCGGCGTTCAACCTGCTATTGTCGACAATATGGGAGAAGTACAACAAGGAGCTTGTGAAGGTAACTTAGTGATTACTGATTCTTGGCCAGGTCAAGCAAGAACACTTTTTGGTGATCACGATCGGTTTGAACAAACTTACTTCTCAACCTTTAAAGGTATGTATTTCTCTGGTGATGGTGCTCGCCGTGATGAAGATGGTGATTATTGGATAACAGGACGTGTTGATGATGTCTTGAATATTTCAGGCCACCGTTTAGGAACAGCAGAAATAGAATCTGCCCTCGTCGCTCACCCTAAGATTGCTGAAGCCGCAGTAGTGGGTATTCCTCATAATATTAAAGGACAGGCTATTTATGCTTATGTCACGTTAAATCATGGTGAAGAGCCAACGCCTGAGCTTTATACAGAAGTCCGTAACTGGGTACGTAAAGAAATAGGACCAATTGCAACACCAGATATTCTTCACTGGACAGATTCTTTACCCAAAACGCGCTCGGGGAAAATTATGCGCCGTATCTTGCGTAAAATTGCCTCTGGTGACACAACTAACCTCGGAGATACCTCAACACTCGCCGATCCAGGTGTTGTAGAGAAACTGTTAGAAGAAAAACAGTCTCTATCACTTACTGCTTAACACAGCAATATAACTGTCATTTAAAAACGTGATACGACAATGCAAAGGCATGAAAATGCCTTTGCTAGGCTCTCTTACCTGAAAATCATGGAATGCGGGGGATTTAAGCCTCTAAATCAAGTGATCAACCAAACAATTATATAGAGGAGAACTCTGATGAATGCCAATATTTATCAAGAGATAGAAAATAACCCTCGCTTTAAAGAACTGGTTAAAAAACGTAGTCGTTTTTCATGGACACTTTCAATTATTACACTCGTTATGTATGTTTCATTTATCTTACTTATCGCCTTCTATCCACAATGGCTAGGAACTCCCTTGTATGAGGGTAGCTACATTACACGAGGTATTCCTATTGGCATCGGGTTAATTATTGCTTCATTTTTATTAACTGGTATTTACGTTGTAAAAGCCAATACAGTGTTCGACAAACTGACAAACGAGATTATTGAAGAGGTAGAAAAATGAGCAAATTACTCTACACAATAAGCCTATTTCTCCTCTCTTCAACCGTTGTTTATGCTGCTGCAATAACAGAAGGTGGTGAGAAACAACCGATGAATATTCAGGCTATTATTATGTTTCTGATATTTGTTGGATTAACACTTTATATCACTTATTGGGCCTCTAAACGTACTCGTTCACGTTCAGACTATTATACAGCTGGAGGAAAAATAACAGGATTTCAAAATGGGATGGCTATTGCAGGCGATTTTATGTCAGCAGCATCCTTTTTAGGGATTTCCGCTCTCGTTTATACTTCTGGTTACGATGGTCTGATTTATTCAATAGGATTCCTCATCGGCTGGCCGATTATTCTTTTTATTATTGCTGAACGTTTACGTAATTTAGGACGTTATACCTTTGCTGATGTTGTTTCTTACCGATTAAGCCCTAAACCGATTAGAACACTCTCTGCTATAGGCTCTTTAGTAGTGGTGGCTCTTTATCTGATTGCACAAATGGTCGGCGCAGGAAAGCTAATCGAGCTACTTTTTGGCTTGAACTATCATATTGCTGTGGTACTCGTTGGTATTCTCATGGTGTTGTATGTGTTATTTGGTGGCATGTTAGCAACGACTTGGGTACAAATCATCAAAGCTATTTTATTACTCGCTGGTGCAAGTTTTATGGCTGTTATGGTCATGAAAACGGTAGATTTTAATTTCAACACTTTATTTAAAGAAGCTGTAAATGTGCATTCAAAAGGCTCCTCAATTATGAGCCCAGGAGGCTTAGTCTCTGATCCTATTTCTGCACTTTCTTTAGGTCTTGCATTAATGTTTGGTACCGCAGGGCTCCCTCATATCATCATGCGCTTCTTTACGGTTAGTGATGCCAAAGAAGCCCGTAAGAGTGTCTTCTATGCAACAGGTTTTATCGGCTATTTCTATATTCTTACTTTTATCATTGGTTTCGGCGCTATCCTACTCGTTAGCCCTAATCCTATGTTCAAAGATGCCGCTGGCGCTCTAATTGGCGGCACAAACATGGCAGCAGTTCATCTTGCTGATGCTGTTGGGGGTAATTTCTTCCTTGGTTTTATCTCTGCGGTTGCTTTTGCCACTATATTAGCTGTTGTTGCAGGGTTGACTTTAGCTGGTGCTTCCGCGGTTTCTCATGATCTTTATGCTAACGTAATTAAAAATGGTCATGCAGATGAACGTAAAGAGCTTAATGTATCTAAAGTAACTGTTGTAATATTGGGGATAGTCGCTATAGGTTTAGGGATACTATTTGAAAAGCAAAACATTGCCTTTATGGTAGGACTCGCTTTCTCAATAGCCGCAAGCTGTAACTTCCCAATCATTTTGCTATCAATGTATTGGAAAGGACTAACAACACGTGGCGCTGTAGCTGGGGGATGGTCTGGTTTATTAATAGCCGTAACATTAATGATCTTAGGGCCAACAATTTGGGTCAGCATTTTAGGTCATGAAAAACCTATCTATCCTTATGAATATCCAGCATTATTTTCAATGGTAGTTGCTTTTGTTGTTTCATGGTTTTTTTCAATTACAGATAAATCATCTTTAGGTGAGCAAGAAAAAGTGAAGTTTCAAGCACAATTTATTCGCTCTCAAATTGGCTTAGGAATTGAACAAGGCAAAGATCACTAAGAGTCATAAAACCCACTGATAATTTACGATAAAAGTGCTCATTCTTTTATAATAAAGAAGGGCACTTTTATTTTATTGCTATACAATCCAAATATATTTATCCCCTTTACTTATTTAGAATAAATCTAATTTTTAAATACATATCTATACGTTTATTTTAATAACTTGCTGTTTATTAGCTCCTTATCACAAAAGAAAAATAAAAACAAAATAAAATCAATATATTACAAATAAAATCATTATTATTTATTCACTTTATAACTTTATTTATAATACAAAAAAGCTAGAAAAGTCGTAATAATACCAAATTCAGACACATTTCAGTCAAACAAGCCTTGTATTGTCAAAAGGTAAATGGTTAACTTTTTGTTCTACATAAGAAGAGGTGACAGTTTTAAATAGATTATGTCTCGACTAACTTATTACACACTTTTATTTCTTTTATCTATAACACCAGCAATACTTGGTGGCTCAACGTTGTATATAGAACAAAAGATTTATATTGTTCTCATTGGTTGGCTACTTATGCTGATGTGTAGTGGAATTTATCGTTCAATTCTGGGAAAAATAGTAACATTTATAATTAGCGCGCTATGGTCTTTAAATCTGTCTATTTCTCTATTTTTCTATCGTGAACACGACATTGCATTTTCCTCTTCTATCGCAGAAACGTTTATAAATACTAACGGCAGTGAGACTGTTGGTATGCTTTCTTATAATAAATATTACGTGTTATTTTATATATGTAGCTTCTCTATTTATTATTTTCTTATCCATAAAAGCGCTCGATTTTCTCATTTAAAAACCACAATAAATAGTGTTATTGCAATCGTTATATTAATAGCAATTATTCCTATATATAAAAACTTAGCATTAAGAAATGATAACAATACTAAATTAATCTCTGAATATACTCTTTTAAATACACCTTTTTATAATGCAGCAGCACTGGTTAGAACGTTTCATGAAAATCGTCAAATAAAAAGAATAGCTTCTCAAAAAGTTAATTATCAATATAGTAAAAAAGATAATAATACAGATATTTATATTCTTATTATTGGGGAATCTGTTCGGCGTGACCATTTAGGTATTTATGGTTATCCTCATGATACAACTCCAAATTTAATGAAAGAGAAAAACAATCTAATTCTTTTTAAGAATGTTTACTCTCCAGCCCCAGTAACCATTCTTTCTGTACCAATTTCTCTCTCAAATATAGGGTTAGAGCAGTTACAGGATAAAAATCATTACGCTGATAATATTGTTTCCCTTGCTAATCATGCTGGATTTAAAACTTATTGGCTAAGTAACCAAGGGGAAGGGAATCAAAAAACAAGTGTAATCTCGGTCATTGCAAATATGGCACAGAATAAAAAGTGGAATGATTTTATTGGTTATGATGAAGAACTACTTCCTTATTTAGATAAAGCACTCAATGAACCATCTACACAGAAAAAATTTATTATTTTGCATACTTATGGTAGTCATGAACCTGCTTGTAACCGATTTCCAAATCAAGATTTTAAAAAATTCACACAACAAGAAGATGATAATTGTTATGACAGCTCTATCGCTTATACAGATAAATTAATTAATAACATTATTGAAAAAGTAAAAGATAAACCCGCATCTATTCTCTACTTTGCAGATCATGCTTTACAGCGCCTCGATAAGAATAGAGAGATTCGTTATCATCATGGTGTAAATACACCGCGTAAAGAAGCTTACGACATTCCTTTGTTCATTTGGTATAGCTCATCATCTATTAAACCTGTTATTAATGATGAAGCGTTGAATGAGCCTTATTCGACGGTAAATAACTATTGGCTATTAAGTAGTTGGCTTGGTATAGAACATAACTCACCAAAAAAATGTTATTCACCATTAAAAGAATGCTATCAGCCGAAATCACCAATAATGGTTATTGATGGGAATAAAAACCTCTTAAACTATGATTTATTAAGTTCAGAAGAGCAGGAACCTCAATAATATCCTCATCAAAAATATCTAAATAAGAAATACACTTAATAATAAAGAGTGTGTTTATACCTTCATTATCTATTTCTAATAAGATCTGTTTGAGATAATAAAAACAGAAAAGAATAACTCTAGGTATCAAATTAAGTAATATTAGATGCTTGATACGGTGATGATCTTACTAATTGAATGCCATAAATAGGATTTAATAGCGTTAAGAGTGGCTATTTTAAAGATCAATTGAGGAATGTAACGACATTTTTAGCTTTATTTGTTTTCTATATATCGATTATTAAATTCAATGAATTATCGACTAGCATATAAGCTATATAAAAAACTCCAAACGCAAAAAAGCCAACCCACTGGGTTGGCTTTTTCGTCTTATTTAATGCCTGGCAGTTCCCTACTCTCACATGGGGAGACCCCACACTACCATCGGCGCTACAACGTTTCACTTCTGAGTTCGGCATGGGATCAGGTGGGACCGCTGCGCTATGGCCGCCAAGCAAATTCTGTTTAATCACCCGTTACTCCGATTTCTCGTCATAACCAGCAATTTCAATCTTAAACAAGCTTACTTCATCTACTTTTTGTCTCTCAGACAAAACACCTTCGGTGTTGTCAGGTTAAGCCTCACGGTTCATTAGTACTGGTTAGCTCAACGTATCGCTACGCTTACACACCCAGCCTATCAACGTCTTAGTCTTAAACGTTCCTTTAGGTCACTCAAGGTGACAGGGAAGACTCATCTCGAGGCAAGTTTCCCGCTTAGATGCTTTCAGCGGTTATCTCTTCCGCACTTAGCTACCGGGCAATGCCATTGGCATGACAACCCGAACACCAGTGGTGCGTTCACTCCGGTCCTCTCGTACTAGGAGCAACCCCTCTCAATCTTCCAACGCCCACGGCAGATAGGGACCGAACTGTCTCACGACGTTCTAAACCCAGCTCGCGTACCACTTTAAATGGCGAACAGCCATACCCTTGGGACCTACTTCAGCCCCAGGATGTGATGAGCCGACATCGAGGTGCCAAACACCGCCGTCGATATGAACTCTTGGGCGGTATCAGCCTGTTATCCCCGGAGTACCTTTTATCCGTTGAGCGATGGCCCTTCCATTCAGAACCACCGGATCACTAAGACCTACTTTCGTACCTGCTCGAGCCGTCACTCTCACAGTCAAGCTGGCTTATGCCTTTGCACTAACCGCATGATGTCCGACCATGCTTAGCCAACCTTCGTGCTCCTCCGTTACTCTTTAGGAGGAGACCGCCCCAGTCAAACTACCCACCAGACACGGTCCCCGATCCAGATTATGGACCTAGGTTAGAACATCAAACGTTAAAGGGTGGTATTTCAAGGTTGACTCCATGCAGACTGGCGTCCACATTTCATAGTCTCCCACCTATCCTACACATCAAGGCTCAATGTTCAGTGTCAAGCTATAGTAAAGGTTCACGGGGTCTTTCCGTCTTGCCGCGGGTACACTGCATCTTCACAGCGAGTTCAATTTCACTGAGTCTCGGGTGGAGACAGCCTGGCCATCATTACGCCATTCGTGCAGGTCGGAACTTACCCGACAAGGAATTTCGCTACCTTAGGACCGTTATAGTTACGGCCGCCGTTTACTGGGGCTTCGATCAAGAGCTTCTCCCTAAGGATAACCCCATCAATTAACCTTCCAGCACCGGGCAGGCGTCACACCGTATACGTCCACTTTCGTGTTTGCACAGTGCTGTGTTTTTAATAAACAGTTGCAGCCAGCTGGTATCTTCGACTGGCTTCGGCTCCGTCCGCAAGGGACTTCACTTACCGCCAGCGTGCCTTCTCCCGAAGTTACGGCACCATTTTGCCTAGTTCCTTCACCCGAGTTCTCTCAAGCGCCTGAGTATTCTCTACCTGACCACCTGTGTCGGTTTGGGGTACGATTGTTGGTAACCTGAAGCTTAGAGGCTTTTCCTGGAAGCAGGGCATCAATTGCTTCACCACCTTAGTGGTTCGTCATCACACCTCAGCATTAAGTGACCGGATTTGCCTAATCACTCTGCCTACATGCTTGAACCGGGACGACCGTCGCCCGGACAACCTAGCCTTCTCCGTTCCCCCATCGCAGTTACCACCAGTACGGGAATATTAACCCGTTTCCCATCGACTACGCTTTTCAGCCTCGCCTTAGGGGTCGACTCACCCTGCCCCGATTAACGTTGGACAGGAACCCTTGGTCTTCCGGCGTGCGGGTTTTTCACCCGCATTATCGTTACTTATGTCAGCATTCGCACTTCTGATACCTCCAGCATACCTCACAGTACACCTTCGCAGGCTTACAGAACGCTCCCCTACCCAACAATACATAGTATTGCTGCCGCAGCTTCGGTGCATGGTTTAGCCCCGTTACATCTTCCGCGCGGGCCGACTCGACCAGTGAGCTATTACGCTTTCTTTAAATGATGGCTGCTTCTAAGCCAACATCCTGGCTGTCTGAGCCTTCCCACTTCGTTTCCCACTTAACCATGACTTTGGGACCTTAGCTGGCGGTCTGGGTTGTTTCCCTCTTCACGACGGACGTTAGCACCCGCCGTGTGTCTCCCGTGATAACATTCTTCGGTATTCGCAGTTTGCATCGAGTTGGTAAGTCGGGATGACCCCCTAGTCGAAACAGTGCTCTACCCCCGAAGATGAGTTCACGAGGCGCTACCTAAATAGCTTTCGGGGAGAACCAGCTATCTCCCGGTTTGATTGGCCTTTCACCCCCATCCACAAGTCATCCGCTAATTTTTCAACATTAGTCGGTTCGGTCCTCCAGTTAGTGTTACCCAACCTTCAACCTGCCCATGGATAGATCACCGGGTTTCGGGTCTATACCCTGCAACTCATTCGCCCAGTTAAGACTCGGTTTCCCTACGGCTCCCCTATACGGTTAACCTTGCTACAGAATATAAGTCGCTGACCCATTATACAAAAGGTACGCAGTCACCCCATAAAGAGGCTCCTACTGCTTGTACGTACACGGTTTCAGGTTCTTTTTCACTCCCCTCGCCGGGGTTCTTTTCGCCTTTCCCTCACGGTACTGGTTCACTATCGGTCAATCAGGAGTATTTAGCCTTGGAGGATGGTCCCCCCATATTCAGACAGGATAACACGTGTCCCGCCCTACTCGTCGAGTTCACAATAACAGCATCTTCAGATACGGGGCTATCACCCTTTACTGCCGGACTTTCCAGACCGTTCTCCTGATGCTGCTATTGATTAAGACTCTGGGCTGTTCCCCGTTCGCTCGCCGCTACTAGGGGAATCTCGGTTGATTTCTTTTCCTCGGGGTACTGAGATGTTTCAGTTCTCCCGGTTCGCTTCATGACGCTATGTATTCACGTCATGATAATATCCATTGGATATTGGGTTTCCCCATTCGGAAATCGTCGGTTATAACGGTTCATATCACCTTACCGACGCTTATCGCAGATTAGCACGTCCTTCATCGCCTCTGATTGCCTAGGCATCCACCGTGTACGCTTATTCGCTTAACCTCACAACCCGAAGGTGTTTCTTCTTGAAGACGTCTGGGTGGTGATGGCTGTGCAGATTACATTTCGTCGTTGGGCAGTGCTCGCCATGCTCACATACTCATGTATGTTGCGCTGGCTGTGCGCTGGCCGCCTCGAACTGTAAATTGCTCGCTCATCCCACTTCGATGTCGAAAAACACATTCAAAGTTTGAGATTTTGAGAGACTCATCAATATACCTCGGTGATATATTGATTTGTTTTCAATTTTTCAGCTTGTTCCAGATTGTTAAAGAGCAAAATAATTCGCAGTATACTATTGCTAATATACTCTGAATTATTGTTTTTATATTCAAGAGATTATGGTGGAGCTAAGCGGGATCGAACCGCTGACCTCCTGCGTGCAAGGCAGGCGCTCTCCCAGCTGAGCTATAGCCCCATAATGCATTCTTAATACCATGTCGTTTCTCAGGTTTCTTTCTTATCAGGAATTTCCCTTAAGTAAGAATTGAGCCAATCGCAGTGAGACAAGGCGTGGAGTCACGAAGTTTACATTAAGTAAACGAGTGAATTCACAACGCAGTATCAATACGATTTGGTAGGCCTGAGTGGACTTGAACCACCGACCTCACCCTTATCAGGGGTGCGCTCTAACCACCTGAGCTACAAGCCTATACCGGTATTTCTGCTCGTTCTTCATCAGACAATCTGTGTGAGCACTACACATAACACGTATCTCTTAGGTAAGGAGGTGATCCAACCGCAGGTTCCCCTACGGTTACCTTGTTACGACTTCACCCCAGTCATGAATCACAAAGTGGTAAGCGCCCTCCCGAAGGTTAAGCTACCTACTTCTTTTGCAACCCACTCCCATGGTGTGACGGGCGGTGTGTACAAGGCCCGGGAACGTATTCACCGTAGCATTCTGATCTACGATTACTAGCGATTCCGACTTCATGGAGTCGAGTTGCAGACTCCAATCCGGACTACGACAGACTTTATGAGTTCCGCTTGCTCTCGCGAGGTCGCTTCTCTTTGTATCTGCCATTGTAGCACGTGTGTAGCCCTACTCGTAAGGGCCATGATGACTTGACGTCATCCCCACCTTCCTCCGGTTTATCACCGGCAGTCTCCTTTGAGTTCCCGCCATCACGCGCTGGCAACAAAGGATAAGGGTTGCGCTCGTTGCGGGACTTAACCCAACATTTCACAACACGAGCTGACGACAGCCATGCAGCACCTGTCTCAGAGTTCCCGAAGGCACTCCTCTATCTCTAAAGGATTCTCTGGATGTCAAGAGTAGGTAAGGTTCTTCGCGTTGCATCGAATTAAACCACATGCTCCACCGCTTGTGCGGGCCCCCGTCAATTCATTTGAGTTTTAACCTTGCGGCCGTACTCCCCAGGCGGTCGATTTAACGCGTTAGCTCCAGAAGCCACGGTTCAAGACCACAACCTCTAAATCGACATCGTTTACAGCGTGGACTACCAGGGTATCTAATCCTGTTTGCTCCCCACGCTTTCGCACCTGAGCGTCAGTCTTTGTCCAGGGGGCCGCCTTCGCCACCGGTATTCCTCCACATCTCTACGCATTTCACCGCTACACATGGAATTCTACCCCCCTCTACAAGACTCTAGCCAACCAGTTTCAGATGCAATTCCCAAGTTAAGCTCGGGGCTTTCACATCTGACTTAATTGACCGCCTGCGTGCGCTTTACGCCCAGTAATTCCGATTAACGCTTGCACCCTCCGTATTACCGCGGCTGCTGGCACGGAGTTAGCCGGTGCTTCTTCTGCGGGTAACGTCAATTGATAAAGGTATTAACTTTATCACCTTCCTCCCCGCTGAAAGTACTTTACAACCCTAAGGCCTTCTTCATACACGCGGCATGGCTGCATCAGGCTTGCGCCCATTGTGCAATATTCCCCACTGCTGCCTCCCGTAGGAGTCTGGGCCGTGTCTCAGTCCCAGTGTGGCTGATCATCCTCTCAGACCAGCTAGAGATCGTCGCCTAGGTGAGCCATTACCTCACCTACTAGCTAATCCCATATGGGTTCATCCGATAGCGCAAGGTCCGAAGAGCCCCTGCTTTGGTCCGTAGACGTCATGCGGTATTAGCCACCGTTTCCAGTAGTTATCCCCCTCTATCGGGCAGATCCCCATACATTACTCACCCGTCCGCCGCTCGTCAGCAAGAAAGCAAGCTTTCTCCTGTTACCGCTCGACTTGCATGTGTTAGGCCTGCCGCCAGCGTTCAATCTGAGCCATGATCAAACTCTTCAATTAAAAGTGTTTGATGCTCAAAGAAATCGAAAACTTAGCTATTCATAAATGAATTTACTTTTGTTGTTCACTCTTCAAGACTTGATACATCTAATATTTTAGAAGATATCGTCTCTGCGAGTGCCCACACAGATTGTCTGATAATTTGTTAAAGAGCAGTGCAACATTTGCTGCCGTTTCCGGTCTTCTGCGTTGTTGCGAGGAGGCGTATATTACGTTATTCCTCTGAAGAGTCAAGAGTTTTTTCAAACTTTTTTCTTTTCCCTTCGCTGTCCTTCGTGGCTGTTGTCAGCTCATCGTCGGTCAGTGGATGCGCATTATAGGGAGATCTCGGATTAGCGCAAGTGTTTTTTTAAAATAATTTTCCGTTCGCTTTTTTTTTCAACAAAACACGGAAAAACGCTCTATTTCTATGCTGATAGAGTAAAATCCAAACAGCTTTCTATAGCTGACTCACGTAAGATAGAAGATAAATTATGGTATAGGTAACCTTTATTATGCAATTTAGCGAACAACGTTCAGCTTCTCAAAAAAATCTTTCTTATATTGTTGCTGAAAAATTGGGTAAACAAATTCTTTCTGGCCATTACGAACCTGAATCTTTGTTACCAGGAGAAATAGAATTAGCAGAGTTACTCTCTGTCAGTAGAACCGTTATTCGAGAAGCAATAAAAATGCTTGCAGCAAAAGGGATGCTTTTACCACGCCCAAGAATAGGCACTCGAGTAACGCCAATGCAAAATTGGAACTTATTAGATAATGACCTTCTTAATTGGTGGATAGACAGTGGTGAATTTAATAAAGTCAGCCATTATTTCCATCATGTGCGTTTAGCCATAGAACCTCAAGCTTGTTATTTAGCTGCATTTAATGCAACTGAAAGCCAAAAACAGTCTCTTGTTTTATTTGGCAAAGAAATGCAGTTGCTTGATGAGAATTTTGACAGACAACATTGGTTAGATATTGATACACAATTTCATTACCTTATTTACCAAGCAAGTGGTAATCCATTTTTTGCTTCTTTTGGTTCTTTGTTCCTTTCTGCTTATAAAAAGTATTTTGATCTTATTGTGGGTAATGAAACCGTACAACCGGAAACACACAACCAAATAGTTCAAGCTATTATTGATGGTGATGGAAATAAAGCACGCGACCTCTGTTTAATCTTATTAACAAGTGATTGAATAGTTTTAATACAAAAATTGAAGGTTTTCTGTATATAATGAAGCGATAATCAAAATATAGAACAAAGACGGTATATGCTTCATGTTGAAATCCGCCAAAAATATGTCTGGGTTGCCTTGGATAGCTGCAATGGCTTTTTTTATGCAGGCTCTCGATGCAACCATTCTTAATACGGCATTACCTGATATAGCCAAGAGTCTTAATCACTCACCTCTCGCCATGCAATCGGCCGTTATTAGCTACACATTAACTGTGGCTTTATTAATTCCAGTTAGTGGATGGCTAGCCGACAGATTTGGAACTCGCCAAATTTTTATTATTGCGGTTTCTTTATTTTCTGCTGGCTCTTTATTATGTGCACTTTCTCCTAACCTCTCTTTTCTTGTTATTTCACGAATTATACAAGGAATAGGTGGAGCAATGATGATGCCAGTTGCACGCCTTGCTTTATTAAGAGCCTATCCACGTAGTGAATTATTACCCATTCTAAATTTTGTCACTATGCCGGGATTAGTAGGCCCCATAGTAGGGCCTCTTTTAGGAGGGATTTTAGTTACTTATGCCTCTTGGCATTGGATATTTATTATAAATATCCCTATTGGCCTATTAGGTATTTTCTATGCCATAAAGCATATGCCTAATTTTACTATGCCAAAACGCAAATTTGATTTACTGGGTTTTATTTTCTTTGGCTTTGGCTTAGTGATGCTTTCCGTTAGCCTTGATCTTTTTGGTGATAAAAATATCTCTCGCTATATCCCTATAGCCGTTATTTTAGGTGGTTTTTCTCTACTTGGTTTATATATTAATCATGCGAGACGCCACCAGCAGCCTCTGATCCCATTAAATATTTTTAAAACACGAACATTCTCTGTCGGGATTGCAGGCAACATAGCAACAAGGCTAGGAACTGGCTGTATTCCTTTTTTAATGCCACTTATGTTACAAGTTGGCTTTGGCTACCCTGCAATTGTTTCCGGTATGATGCTGGCACCAATGGCTCTGGGCTCTATTTTAGCCAAATCATTTGTCACAAAGATCTTAGTGAAATTTAGCTATCGCCGAACGCTCTTTGCTATCACTATTATTATTGGTTTGATGATCGCTCAATTTTCACTTCAATCTCCTGACATGTCTATTTACTATCTTGTTATCCCACTCTTTTTATTAGGTGTGGTCATGTCGATACAATTTACATCGATGAATACAATTTCATTGGCTGACTTAACAGATAATAATGCAAGTTCAGGAAATAGTGTTTTAGCTATTACTCAACAGCTGGCTATTAGTTTTGGTATTGCTGTCAGTGCGTCTATCTTAGGATATTTTGATACTGAAAACGTTGGCACTACTGTTGATAACTTCCACTATACTTTTATTACGGTAGGTATTATTACATTACTGTCCTCCTTCGTGTTTTTACTCCTCGATAAACATGATGGCGATAACCTAACGAATAAAAAGAAAAAGGCCTGATAGTTTTATTCAAACTAAAAAGAGAGCTTATGCTCTCTTTTTCTTTATATATAGATAGAAAAAATGCTCTACAAGGATGATGCTAAAAAAGTATCCACTTCATGACGCCAAGGTACTGATGGCTGAGCGCCTGCTCGAGTAACAGCAATGGCAGCAGCAGCATGAGCAAACCTAATCGCTGGCATCATAGATTGCCCCTCTAATAAAGCGGTAATTAATGCGCCATTAAATGTATCGCCTGCTGCGATAGTATCAACAGCTTTCACTTTAAATGCAGGAACAATACAACCTTTACTATTTTGCTCGCTAACCCAAACTCCACGGCTTCCTAATGTAATCAGAACTGTTTTAATGCCTTTATGATGTAGAACATCCGCTGCTTGTTGAGCACTTTCATCATCTATGACTTTAATTCCTGTCAGATATTCAGTTTCTGTTTCATTTGGAGTAATAATATCGACAAGAGATAACAACTCATCAGGTAATGCTTGAGCAGGTGCAGGATTTAGTATTACTTGCACATTTTCTTGTTTCGCTATTTCAGCCGCTTTTAATACAGAATCAAGTGGCGATTCTAATTGCATTAACAGAGCATCAGCTTCTTTTATAATATTCCCATGGCACTGAACGTAATTTGTATCTAATCGCCCATTAGCACCAGCATGAATACCTATAACATTTTCACCCTGTTGATTAACGAAAATCAACGCAACACCTGTTGCTACATCGTCAATTAACTCAATACTCTTGGTATCAATGTTATCTGTCATTAATTGAGCTTTGGCTTTTTTACCAATATCGTCATTTCCTAAACAAGCAAGAAAAGAAATATTCGCACCACAACGCCCAGCTGCGACCGCCTGATTAGCTCCTTTACCACCAAATACCATTTGAAATTGGTTACCTGAAATGGTTTCACCAGGAAGCGGAAAATGAGCAACATTAAGAATATGATCAGCATTAACACTACCTAAAATCACAAGTTTCTTCGCTTCCATGATTTTTCCTTACTCTCAATAATAAATTCTAAATGCACTGAATAAATAACATGCAATATTTTAAACCGATCATCTCAGCAACATTAATGAAAAAACGTGATCACCATCGAAACGTTTCGCTAGTAAAACAAAAAAGAACCAAAAATAAGCAGTAGGAAGCTGAATCGATTTTTGTTATAAACAATTTGTGTGCTAATAGAATGTTTGACTATATGTCAGCAATCCTTTTCTGATATTTTCGGGGAATAATGAAAATAAGTACCCACTATTAGGAGTGTTTATGCAACTTGCAGAGCGGATTTCACAACTTAGCCAATATCTTGAAACTGGGCTTTATGAGCGACAATCAGCTATCCGTCTTTGTTTACTTGCAGCACTCAGTGGTGAGAGTGTTTTCTTACTTGGCCCTCCAGGTATCGCTAAAAGTTTAATAGCCAGAAGAATGAAAGAAGCCTTTAAAGAGGCTAAAGCGTTTGAATACTTAATGACGCGTTTTTCAACACCTGAAGAAATTTTTGGTCCTTTATCTATTCAAGCTTTAAAAGATGAAGGGAAATATCAGCGTTTGGTTGAGGGATATTTGCCTGATGCTGAAGTTGTCTTTCTTGATGAAATATGGAAAGCCGGACCCGCTATTCTTAATACGTTATTAACGGCGATTAATGAGCGTAAATTTAGAAATGGGGAAACTGAAGTCAACATCCCAATGCGCTTATTAGTTTCAGCTTCGAATGAATTACCTGATTCAGATAGTAGCCTTGAAGCGCTTTATGACCGAATGCTTATTCGTATTTGGCTAACAAAAGTTCAAGATAAGAAAAACTTTCGCGCTTTACTCGTTAATAAAGAAGTTGGCTCTTTTCATATTCCGTCTCATCTTCAAATTACCACAGAAGAATTTTCACGCTGGCAGTCAGAATTAGAAAAAATCACATTAGATGACCACTTATTTGATTTAATTTATCAACTTCGTGAGTCTTTAGATAAAAGTGATGCAGCTCCTTATGTTTCTGATAGACGTTGGAAAAAAGCGGTACGCCTTTTACAAGCTAGCGCTTTTTTTAATGGCCGTAATGCTATTTCACCATTAGATCTTATTTTATTAAAAGATTGCCTGTGGCATGACCAAGCATCATTTGCATTATTAGATAAATTATTACAAAGCCTTTTAACAGAACAAGCTTACCACCAGCTAGAATTGATCAGAAAAACAGAGGGTTTGTGGGCTGAGTGGATGCAATCAACGAGAAGCAAACAAGATCAACAAGCTTTTCGTTTTGAAAAACAAAGTGGAATGTTTGGCCGTAATGTTCATTTTAATCTGCCAGAAAAAATACAGGCAGATAAATACACACTGTTTTTACACATACCTCTGCATATTCATAGTATTCAAGTTAATTTTATTACATTTGAACACAAAGCCTTAGAAAACTTCTTATCCAAAGGAGAAGAATTGTCTGCACGTTTAAATGGCATTGGTTTTCCTCAATCTATTCATGCTCAAATTCGTCCAGATGGCGTATTAGAAATTTTAGATGTAAGTCGACGCACAACTTCTCTTTACCAACAACAAGAAACAGCACCTACGCCTCTTATTGAAAATAACAAAGAGTGGCAAGACAAATTAAAAGATCTGACTCAAGAAATTTATGGTGAACAAGAAAAATTTAATCATCATCAACCAAATTTATTTATTGATAATGATTGGCTTATTACCATCGAGCAAAGTTTTGTTCAGCTAAATGAAAAACTCTCTCAATTAAAAAGCCAAATAAAGTGATGTGATTATGCTGACACTTTCAACATTAGATATGCTTTTAGCTATAAATGAAGGACAACTTATCGAAGAAGTTATTATTGCTATATTAGCCTCTCCTCAATTAGCTGTTTTTTTTGAAAAGCACCCAAGATTAAAAAAAGCATTACTTAAAGATATCCATCAATGGAAAAAAAGCCTACAACAAAGAGTTAAAGAAACATTAGTACCGACTATGATTGCTGATGAATTTGCTCTTTACCAACAAACGCAATCATTAGGTAATGCGATATTTAATCAGCAAGTTGAACACATCCTTGCTGAATTAAATAAATTAGATTCCTCTTTTATTGAAGAAGCCTCTCAGCTTATCAAAACAAACAAACCGTTTTCTCCTGCTCAGCAAGCGTTGTTTATCCAACACTGGCGGATAAGTTTAATTTTCCAAGTCACAGCATTACACAAAGCCTTATTTGACCAAGAGCAAGAGCAACTCCTGGCTGAACTTCAGGAACGTTTAGCGCTAAGCGGGAGTTTAAGTAATACATTCTCTGAAAATGAGCGTGCAGCAGGGCGTTTATGGGATATGAGTAAAGGTGTTTTAACAAAAACCCCTTTCGATGAGAAGATTATTCAGCGTTATAGCGATTTTCTCGATCAACAACCTGAATTACACAAACTAGCAAGTTTACTAGGTCGTAGCAAAACAGCCAAATCTCTCCCTGAAGAGAGTGTTATTTTTGAACCTATAACTATTGTTGAAAAAGCGCCGGATACAACACCGGAGCAAGTCAACGGAATTGGGCTCGGTGATGATATTTTACGCTTACTTCCCGCTGAGCTCGCCTTGTTAGGTATTAATGAAATTGAGTATGAGTTTTATAGAAAGCTGGTAGAAAAGCAGCTCAATACCTATCGATTACAAGGAGATAATTGGCAAGAGCGTACTGTATTGCGTCCAGTAACTCATCATCATGATGAAGAAAGACCAAGAGGGCCTTTTATTGTATGTATTGATACATCAGGTTCAATGGGAGGATTTAATGAACAGTGTGCTAAAGCTTTTGGGTTAGCATTGATGAAAATAGCGCTTGCAGACAATCGTTCGTGTCATGTGATGTTATTTTCAACGGAAACGGTTCATTACCAGTTATCCTCATCTAACGGCCTACAAGATCTTATCAAATTCTTAAATCAATCATTTAGAGGGGGCACGGATTTAAGTGCATGTTTGGATGATGTTGCAGAAAAACTAAATAGCCCAGCATGGAAAGATGCTGATGCTGTTGTTATTTCTGACTTTGTCGCCCAAAGGTTACCCGAAAACCTAATCAACAAAATCAAAAAAAGCCAACAGCAACAGCACAATCGCTTCCATGCGGTTACCCTATCCAATTACGGTAAACCCAGTATCATGAAAATCTTTGACCATATATGGCGTTTTGATACTGGATTAAAAAGTCGCTTACTTCGACGCTGGCGCCAATAATTACAGCATATCAGCGAAAGCTAAACGGGTGTCTTTTTCCCACACACCACACTGTACTTGACCAATATGCTCTTTTTGCAGAAGTAGCATCACTAAACGCGATTGGCCAATACCACCACCAATGGTTTGTGGCATATCGCCATGCATTAATGCTTTGTGCCAATCAAGCTCTAGGCGCTTAGTATCATCGGTTAATGTTAACTGACGCATTAATGTTTCAGGATCGACACGGATACCCATTGATGACAATTCAAAAGCATCTTGTAATACTGGGTTCCAGACTAAAATGTCACCGTTTAAACCTTCAAATCCATCTTCGTTTGGTGTCGTCCAGTCATCATAATCAGGTGCTCTAACATCATGAGATTCACCACTTGAAAGTTTTCCACCAATACCAATTAAGAAAACGGCACCATATTCTTTCGCAATCGCTTTTTCACGACCTTTGGCATCAAGGTCAGGATAACGGCGCAATAACTCTTCAGTGTGGATAAATTGAATTTGATCTGGCAGGAACGGTACCAGACCAAATTCTTCGCTGACGGCTTTTTCAGTTTCTTTTATTGCCTGATAGATTTTACCCACTGTCTGCTTAAGATAAGGAACTGTACGATCCTTAGCTTCCATCACTTTTTCCCAGTCCCACTGATCAACATAGACAGAGTGGATCTGAGTTAAGCGATCTTCGTCTGGTCTCAACGCTTTCATATGTGTATAAAGCCCCTGACCAGAACTAAATCCAAAACGACCTAATGTTTTACGTTTCCATTTTGCTAATGAATGGACAACTTCAAAGGTAGAATCTGGTAAAGATTTGACTTTAACTTGTACCGCCTTCTCATGCCCAGATAAGTTATCTTGAGTTCCATCACCAAGGCGACTTAAGATCGGTCCTTGAACTTCAATCAGTCCTAATTCTTTTTCCAGCAGACGAGAAAAATATGATTTAACAAAGCTAATTTGCTGTTGAGTCTGAATGAATGATTTTTCCATTTTTATATCCCTAGTGGTGATGTCGTGTTTCGCTGATATAGATTAAGCAACAAAACAGGTACTAAATTCAATATACTTCATTAAAAATAGCCTTGCTTGTTTTAAATCGTTAAAAATAACGCTATAAAAATGTATTATCGTTAAAAACAGGAGGAGTTTATGGACAATATTTATCAGATCGATAATCTCGATCGTGACATACTTCACGCATTAATGGCTAATGCGAGAACACCTTACGCTGAATTAGCCAAAAAATTCGAAGTAAGCCCGGGCACAATTCATGTTCGTGTAGAGAAAATGAAGCAAGCAGGAATTATTACGGGAACGCGTGTTGATATCAGTGCAAAGCAATTAGGTTTTGATGTCTGTTGCTTTATTGGCATCATTTTAAAGAGTGCAAAAGATTACCATACAGCATTAGATAAGTTAGATAAGTTAGATGAAGTCGTAGAGGTGTACTACACAACAGGACAATACAGCATTTTTATTAAGGTGATGTGTAAAAGCATAGAAGCACTACAAGACGTACTTATCAACAAAATTCAGACGATTGATGAAATTCAATCAACAGAAACATTGATCTCTCTGCAAAACCCGATAATAAGGACGATCAAGCCATAAGGGTAAATTCTTATTTTTTTTTATAACCACATTATCCACAGGTAGATCCCAAGTGATTCACAGCGTACAATAGCGCGTCTTGAACATAAGGAGATCATTAATGAAAAAAGTCACTCTAATTAGTGGCAGTACCATGGGTAGTGCTGAATATGTCGCAGAACACCTTGCAGAGATCTTATCTGAGGAAGGTTTTGAGACTGATTTACACCATGGCCCTTCACTTAATGATCTTTCTAATGAAGGGATCTGGCTGGTGGTTACTTCCACACATGGTGCAGGTGATATTCCTGACAACCTACAGCCTTTTGCTGATGAGATTTCGGCAGACTCTATTGATCTTAGCAATATCTCTTTTGGTGCTATCGGTATAGGAAGTAGTGAATACGACACTTTCTGTGGTGCGATCAGAACATTGGATCAAAAATTAATAGAAAAAGGGGCTACTCGCCTTGGTGATCGTCTCGAAATTGATATTCAAAAGTATGACATTCCGGAAGATCCAGCTGAAGAATGGATAGCTTCTTGGAAAAATTTACTTTAATTTGCACAAAAAAACAGCAAACAGATGTGGATAACTCTGCTCAAAAGCAGGGGTTAACCCGTAGTTATCCATTGTATAAGCCTCTATCAAGAAATGACCTGTGCATAACTCGTCATTTTGATCCCAGCTTATCAGCAGATAGATCACGGATCATTCACAGTATATGATCCTTTACACTTTTATGATCTTTAAATAGAAAATCCACTTATCCACAGAGGATCGCTTCCTTAATAAAAGATCTAATAAAGAGATCTTTAAATAAAAAGATCTTTAAATAATTACCTGCGGATCAGCTCGCTTGTATCTGTCAAAAAGTTGAGTAGAATTCGTTTTCCCAATGCAACACATTCAGCATTCGTAACATTTAAGGTTCACACATGTTTTATCCAGAACACTTTGACGTCATTGTCATCGGTGGTGGTCACGCCGGTACAGAAGCCGCTATGGCTGCAGCTCGTATGGGGCGTCAAACCCTATTACTGACCCACAATATTGATACTTTGGGCCAAATGTCTTGTAACCCAGCTATTGGTGGGATTGGTAAAGGGCATCTGGTAAAAGAGATCGATGCCATGGGTGGATTAATGGCAACAGCCATTGACCATGCCGGTATTCAATTTAGAACCCTTAACGCAAGTAAGGGACCCGCTGTAAGAGCAACAAGAGCACAAGCAGACCGTGTTCTTTACCGCCAAGCTGTTCGTACCACACTTGAAAATCAACCTAATTTGATGATCTTCCAACAACCAGTAGAAGATCTGATTGTTGAAAATGACCAAGTAACGGGTGCAGTTACTCGTATGGGATTAAAATTCCGTGCTAAATCAGTAGTTTTAACTGTAGGAACTTTCCTTGATGGAAAAATCCACATTGGTTTAGAAAACTACAGTGGTGGTCGTGCAGGAGATCCACCTTCAGTTTCACTATCACACCGATTACGCGAATTACCTTTACGTGTTGGTCGCTTAAAAACAGGAACGCCACCTCGAATAGATGCTAGAACTATTGATTTTAGCCAATTGGCAGTTCAGTTAGGTGATACACCAATGCCTGTTTTTTCGTTTTTAGGTAATGTGGATCAGCACCCAGAGCAAATGCCTTGCCATATCACATACACTAACGAAAAAACCCACGACGTTATCCGTAATAATCTTGATCGTAGCCCAATGTATGCAGGTGTCATCGAAGGAATAGGGCCTCGTTATTGCCCATCTATTGAAGATAAAGTGATGCGATTTGCTGATCGTAATTCACATCAGATCTTTTTAGAGCCTGAAGGTTTAACCAGTAACGAAATTTACCCAAATGGTATTTCAACAAGTTTACCTTTTGATGTTCAAATGCAAATCGTAAATTCTATGAAAGGTATGGAAAATGCGAAGATCATTAGACCTGGTTATGCCATTGAATATGACTTCTTCGATCCTAGAGATCTAAAACAAACTCTAGAAAGTAAATTTATCAACGGGTTATTCTTTGCTGGCCAAATTAACGGTACAACGGGTTATGAAGAAGCTGCGGCTCAAGGTATGCTTGCAGGGCTTAATGCTGCACGTTATGCCTATGATCAAGAAGGTTGGTTCCCACGTCGTGATCAAGCTTACATTGGTGTATTAGTTGACGATCTTTGTACTCTTGGTACAAAAGAGCCATACCGTATGTTTACGTCTCGTGCGGAATATCGCTTGATGCTACGTGAAGATAACGCAGATTTACGTCTGACAGAAATTGCTCGAGAATTAGGCATGGTTGATGATAACCGCTGGGCTCAATTTAGTGAAAAAGTTGAACTTGTTGAAAAAGAACGTCAACGTTTAAGAAATATTTGGGTTCATCCTCAAGCAGATAACCTTTCTGAAATCAATGAATTACTAAATACCCCATTATCCAAAGAAGCCAATGGTGAAGATCTATTGCGTCGTCCTGAAGTGACATACGAGATACTGAAAAAAATACCTCGTTTTGCACCTGGTATTGACGATTCAAAACCACAAGCGGCAGAACAAGTTGAGATCCAAGTTAAATACGAAGGTTACATTAATCGCCAACAAGAAGAGATCGAAAAGAAACAGCGTAACGAAAACGCGGCATTACCGATAGATCTCGACTACAAGCAAGTAAGTGGGTTATCTAACGAAGTTATTGCTAAACTTAACGATCATAAACCGACGTCTATCGGTCAAGCATCAAGGATCTCAGGTGTAACACCTGCTGCTATCTCTATTTTATTAGTGTGGTTAAAAAAACAAGGCTTATTACGCAGGAGTGCATCATGAGTGACTTACTTAATCGGCTAAAAAAGCTGGCTAAGCAAGCCAATATTGAGCTAACAGATATTCAAGCTGAAAAGCTAACGGGTTATGTGATGATGCTTGATAAGTGGAATAAGGCGTATAACCTGACCTCCGTCAGAGATCCACAGCAAATGCTAATCCGCCATATATTGGATAGTATTGTGGTTAGCCAATACCTTGAAGGTGAAAGATTTATTGATGTAGGTACAGGGCCCGGATTACCAGGTATTCCTTTGGCTATAATGCGTCCCGATCATCACTTTGTCTTATTGGATAGTTTAGGTAAGCGAGTTCGCTTTATGAAGCAAGTTCAGCATGAGTTAGGGCTTCATAACATCGAGCCGGTTCAATATCGTGTTGAAGAGTACCAACCTGAGAAACCTTTTGATGGTGTTATCAGCCGTGCATTTGCATCTATGAAAGACATGCTTTCTTGGTGTTCTCATTTGGTGGCTGAAGAACAAGGGTATTTTTATGCATTAAAAGGACAAATTCATCAAGAAGAGTTAGATGAACTTGCTGATAATGGATTAAAAGCACCTAAGAAAGTGATCAGTTTATCCATTCCTGAATTGAATGAACAAAGACATTTGGTGATTATTTAATCAAAACTTACCTGCATTATTGATCTTTTTTTCATTTTTTGTGCTCTGGCGATAATATTTACAATGTTATCGCCATTTGTTTTATGGGGAATTATAGGTAGTGTTAATTTTCACCTTAATGGAACAATAAATTAACATTTTATTATCTTTTGCGTTAATTCGCTTTGTAGCCTGAGTTTTCCTTATTTTATTTCCAAAATAAATTAATAATTCTGTGCATTATAAAAATATTGAATTTATTTAATTGAAAATGGGTCAATTCTTTTCCAATTGACACTAAATTGTTCATAAAAGGGAAGTTAATTGTTAACTTAGTTATATATTTTATGAAATAAGCTTTATTTATACTTTTATATTTGTGATGTATATCACGCTATTTATTTTATTCGGCTCTATTATTTTTACTCTTTTTGTCCTTAATCATTTTTCATAAATGGAACCTTGGTAAGAAATTTAAATTAATCTTCACTTTTTCGCTACTTATTGATTGAATTCATTGCCACGCCCCGTATAATTTGCTCGTTTTTGTCACTTGACACTTTATAGCAAAGACAGTTTGATACATCATTCAGTAATACCTTTTACGATAGCTAGTCTGGAGAATACAAACGTCATGTCTGTCTCCCTCTACAACGGGAAAGTTGCACTGAAACTGTTATTTTTGCAGTTTATGACTTTTGTTATTCTCAGTGCGAGTTTCTACTTAAAGAGTACAGACTGGAGTTTTTCAGCTTTTTTAGGCGGAATGGCATGTTGGTTACCCAATATTGCTTTTCTTTTGTTAATGCGCTTACAAAAAGTCAATGAAGAAGAAGCTCCAGTTCGCATAAACTGGCTTTTTGCTTTCAGTGAAGGGTTGAAGGTTATATTATCAATAGCCTTGCTGATTGTTGCTTTAGGAGTGTTTAAAGCGGCATTTGCACCACTGGTCATGACCTACTTAGCGGTGCTTGTTATGCAGGTCGTTGCACCAGCCGTCATTAACGGTTAGCGTTTTTAACAACAAAAGGGTAATTGGCATCATGTCTGCATCAGGAGAAGCATTAACCACTAGAGACTACATAGGTCACCACCTGAATAACCTTCAGTTGGACCTACGTACTTTCGAGTTGGTCAATCCCCATGCTGAAAATGCGCCATCATTCTGGGTGTTAAATATTGACTCACTTTTCTTTTCAGTATTAATGGGAGCATTATTCCTATGGCTGTTTAGAAAAGTAGCAGTAAGAGCAACCAGTGGCGTACCGGGAAAATTCCAGACTGCAGTAGAAATGATCATCGGTTTCGTTGATAGCAGCGTTCGTGATATGTATCACGGAAAGAGCAAGGTCATTGCACCTTTGGCATTGACTGTGTTCGTTTGGGTGCTGTTAATGAATGCCCTGGATTTATTACCAATCGACTTCATCCCTTATATCGGTGAACACATCTTAGGGTTACCAGCGTTACGCATCGTTCCGACTGCGGACGTGAGTATTACTCTTTCGATGGCAATTGGTGTATTTATCCTGATCCTTTTCTATAGCATTAAGATGAAAGGCATAAAAGGGTTTACTAAAGAGCTGACTTTACAGCCTTTTAATCACCCAATTTTTATTCCTGTCAACTTAATCTTGGAAGGGGTAAGCCTGCTATCAAAACCTGTTTCACTCGGTCTTCGACTGTTTGGTAACATGTATGCAGGTGAACTGATCTTTATTCTTATTGCTGGTCTGTTACCGTGGTGGTCACAGTGGTTATTAAGCCTTCCTTGGGCGATATTCCACATACTGATTATTACGTTACAAGCCTTTATTTTCATGGTTCTAACGATTGTTTATCTGTCGATGGCATCTGAAGAACATTAATTATTAACTCTTTGAAGAAATAACTGAAACAAACTGGAGACTGTCATGGAAAACCTGAGTATGGATCTGCTGTACATGGCTGCCGCTATTATGATGGGTTTAGCTGCAATCGGTGCTGCAATCGGTATCGGAATCCTCGGAGGCAAATTTTTAGAAGGTGCTGCTCGTCAGCCTGATCTGATCCCTCTTCTGCGTACACAGTTCTTTATCGTTATGGGTCTGGTTGACGCCATCCCAATGATTGCTGTGGGTCTGGGCCTTTACGTGATGTTTGCTGTTGCCTAATGATGGTAATGAGCAGTAAAAGCATCAAGTTAGTTTATAACCAAAAAAGAGGTATTGTGCTGTGAATTTAAATGCAACAATCCTCGGCCAGGCCGTCGCATTTGTCCTGTTTGTTTTGTTCTGCATGAAATTCGTATGGCCACCAATCATGGCGGCCATTGAAAAACGTCAAAAAGAAATTGCTGACGGTTTATCATCTGCAGAACGTGCTAAAAAGGACTTAGATTTAGCGAAAGCCGATGCAGGCGATCAGCTAGCGAAAGCAAAAGCAGAAGCACAAGCAATCATTGAATCAGCGAATAAACAACGCACTCAAATGATTGAAGAAGCTAAAGCAGAAGCAGAGCAAGAACGTAGTAAGATCGTTGCACAAGCTCAATCCGAACTGGATGCAGAGCGTAAACGTGCTCGTGAAGAACTTCGTAAACAAGTCGCAATGCTGGCTATCGCAGGTGCCGAGAAAATTATTGAACGTTCCGTGGATGAAGCTGCTAATAGCGACATCGTTGATAAACTGGTCGCTGAACTGTAAGGAGGGAGGGGCATGTCTGAAATAGCAACTGTAGCTCGCCCCTACGCCAAAGCAGCTTTTGACTTTGCTGTGGAAAACCAGGCTGTCGATAAATGGCAGGTTATGCTGGCGTTCACCGCTGAAGTAGCACGCAATGAGCAGGTAACCGAATTACTTTCTGGTTCTTTAGCATCAGAAAAACTGGCTAACATCTTCGCTGACCTTTGTGGCGATCAATTAGATGAACATGCTCAGAATTTAATTCGTGTTATGGCTGAGAATGGCCGTTTATCAACGTTGCCTGAAGTATTGAGCCAATTTATTCAATTGCGCGCAGTACTAGAGTCAACGGTTGACGTTGAAGTAACTTCTGCCATTGAGCTAACTAAACAGCAGCTAGCTAACATTTCTGCAGCGATGGAAAATCGTCTATCACGCAAAGTGAAGCTGAATTGCAAAATTGATAAGTCTGTTATCGCAGGCATGATTATACGCGCCGGTGACCTCGTCATCGATGGCAGTATTCGTGGCCGTTTAGAGCGATTAACTGACGTCTTGCAGTCTTAAGGGGACTGGAGCATATGCAACTGAATTCCACTGAAATCAGCGAACTGATCAAGCAGCGCATTGCTCAGTTCAATGTAGTGAGTGAAGCTCACAATGAAGGTACGATTGTTTCCGTCAGTGACGGTATCATTCGTATCCACGGTTTAGCCGAAGTTATGCAGGGTGAGATGATCGCACTGCCGGGTAACCGTTTCGCTATCGCACTGAACTTAGAGCGCGACTCTGTTGGTGCGGTTGTGATGGGTCCTTATGCTGACTTAGCAGAAGGCATGAAAGTTAAATGTACAGGTCGTATTCTGGAAGTACCTGTTGGGCGTGGTCTGCTTGGCCGTGTGGTAAACACACTGGGTGAGCCGATTGATGGTAAAGGTGCCGTAGAGCATGATGGATTCTCACCTGTTGAGATGATTGCTCCTGGTGTTATCGACCGTCAATCAGTTGATCAGCCTGTACAAACAGGTTACAAATCAGTCGATGCCATGATCCCAATCGGTCGTGGTCAGCGTGAATTGATCATCGGTGACCGTCAAACAGGTAAAACTGCTCTGGCTGTCGATGCGATTATCAATCAACGCGACTCTGGCATTAAATGTATTTATGTCGCTATCGGTCAGAAAGCCTCTACTATTTCGAACGTTGTTCGTAAATTAGAAGAACATGGCGCGTTAGAAAACACCATTGTTGTTGTTGCTTCTGCATCAGAATCAGCAGCACTGCAATACCTCGCTCCTTATTCAGGTTGCGCAATGGGTGAATACTTCCGTGACCGTGGTGAAGATGCCCTGATTATTTATGATGACCTGTCTAAACAGGCTGTCGCATACCGTCAAATTTCACTATTACTTCGTCGTCCACCTGGACGTGAAGCATATCCTGGTGACGTTTTCTACTTGCACTCCCGTTTACTTGAGCGTGCTGCTCGCGTTAATGCTGAGTACGTAGAAGCATTCACTAATGGTGAAGTTAAAGGTAAAACCGGCTCTCTGACTGCGTTGCCAATTATCGAAACGCAAGCAGGGGACGTTTCTGCATTCGTTCCTACGAACGTAATCTCTATTACCGATGGTCAGATCTTCTTAGAATCTAACCTGTTTAACGCAGGTATCCGTCCAGCTGTTAACCCAGGGATCTCCGTATCTCGTGTAGGTGGTGCAGCTCAGACTAAGATCATGAAGAAACTTTCTGGTGGTATTCGTACTGCACTTGCGCAGTATCGTGAGCTGGCAGCATTCTCACAGTTCGCTTCAGATCTGGATGATGCTACCCGTAAACAATTGAACCACGGTCAGAAAGTGACTGAATTGCTGAAACAGAAACAGTACGAACCAATGTCTGTTGCACAACAGTCTTTAGCACTGTATGCCGCAGAACGTGGTTATCTGGAAGATGTTGAAATTTCAAAAGTTGTGCCATTTGAAGCGGCTTTATTAGCTTATGCCTCTCGTGAACATGCTGATTTATTGAAAGAAATCAACCAGACCGGTACTTATAACGAAGAAATCGAAGCGAAGCTGAAAGGCGTGCTAGAAAACTTCAAAGCGACTCAGTCCTGGTAATAACTATTCGGCCTAATAGTTAAACATTAGGCCGTCTGGTTCATGAGGAGAAGCAGAAATGGCCGGCGCAAAAGAGATACGTTCGAAGATCGCCAGTGTGCAAAACACACAGAAGATCACTAAAGCGATGGAGATGGTCGCCGCGTCGAAAATGCGTAAAACGCAGGAACGCATGGCAGCCAGCCGTCCTTATGCAGAAACCATGCGCAGTGTGATTGGTCACCTTGCGTTAGGGAATCTGGAATACAAACATCCATACCTCGAAGAGCGTGAAGTTAAACGTGTCGGGTACCTGGTTGTTTCGACCGACCGTGGTTTGTGTGGTGGTTTGAACATTAACTTGTTCAAAAAACTGCTGGCAGACATGAAAGAGTGGTCTGAAAAAGGTGTACAGGTAGATTTAGCTCTAGTGGGTTCTAAAGCAGCTTCATTCTTCGGCTCTGTGGGCGGAAATGTTGTTGGTCAGGTAACCGGCATGGGCGATGATCCAAAACTGTCAGACCTTATCGGTCCAGTCAATATCATGTTGCAGGCTTATGACGAAGGTCGTTTAGATAAACTGTATGTGGTGGCAAATAAGTTCATCAATACCATGGCTCAAGAGCCTAAAATTCTTCAGGTTTTACCATTACCACCAGGTGATGATGAAGAGCTGAAAGAAAAATCTTGGGATTATCTGTACGAACCTGATCCTAAGGCGTTACTGGATACTTTACTGCGTCGTTATATCGAATCGCAGGTTTACCAGAGCGTCGTAGAGAACTTAGCGAGTGAGCAGGCCGCCCGAATGGTCGCGATGAAAGCCGCTACAGATAACGGTGGTAACCTGATTAAAGAGCTGCAATTGGTGTACAACAAAGCACGCCAAGCAAGCATTACTCAGGAACTTACAGAAATTGTGTCTGGTGCAGCCGCGGTATAACAGCTAGGTTTACGAATTACGTAGAGGATTCAAGATGGCTACTGGAAAGATTGTCCAGGTAATCGGCGCCGTAGTGGACGCCGAATTCCCTCAGGATAGCGTCCCTAAAGTATACGACGCTCTTGAGGTTATGAATGGTAAAGAAAAACTGGTGCTGGAAGTTCAGCAACAGTTAGGCGGTGGTATCGTTCGTTGTATCGCAATGGGTACATCAGACGGTTTAAGCCGTGGCTTAAAAGTTGAAAACTTAGGCCACCCAATTGAAGTACCAGTAGGTAAAGCAACACTAGGACGTATCATGAACGTTCTGGGTACACCTATTGATATGAAAGGTGATATTGCAACTGAAGAACGTTGGTCAATTCACCGTGAAGCACCAACCTACGAAGAGTTATCAAACTCACAAGAACTGCTTGAAACCGGTATCAAAGTAATGGACTTAATCTGTCCGTTTGCTAAAGGTGGTAAAGTAGGTCTGTTTGGTGGTGCGGGTGTTGGTAAAACAGTTAACATGATGGAATTGATCCGTAATATCGCGATCGAGCACTCAGGTTACTCTGTATTTGCCGGTGTTGGTGAGCGTACTCGTGAGGGTAACGACTTCTATCATGAAATGACAGATTCTAACGTTCTTGACAAAGTATCGTTAGTTTATGGTCAGATGAATGAGCCACCAGGAAACCGTCTACGTGTAGCACTGACTGGTCTGACTATGGCTGAAAAATTCCGTGATGAAGGCCGTGACGTACTGTTATTCGTCGATAACATCTATCGTTACACCTTAGCCGGTACAGAAGTATCAGCACTGTTAGGTCGTATGCCATCAGCGGTAGGTTACCAGCCAACATTGGCTGAAGAGATGGGTGTTCTGCAAGAACGTATCACTTCAACCAAAACAGGTTCAATCACCTCTGTACAAGCTGTATACGTACCTGCGGATGACTTAACTGACCCATCACCAGCAACAACGTTTGCTCACTTAGATGCAACAGTTGTACTGAGCCGTCAAATTGCTTCATTAGGTATCTACCCTGCGGTTGACCCACTGGATTCTACCAGTCGTCAGTTAGACCCACTGGTAGTTGGCCAAGAGCACTATGATGTCGCTCGTGGTGTTCAGTCTATCCTGCAACGTTATCAGGAACTGAAAGACATCATCGCTATCTTAGGTATGGATGAACTGTCAGAAGAAGATAAACTGGTTGTTGCGCGTGCGCGTAAGATCCAGCGCTTCCTGTCACAGCCATTCTTCGTTGCTGAAGTATTTACCGGATCACCAGGTAAGTTCGTTTCCCTGAAAGACACTATCCGTGGCTTTAAAGGTATTCTGAACGGTGATTATGACCACCTGCCAGAGCAGGCGTTCTATATGGTTGGTACTATCGAAGAAGCAGTAGAAAAAGCTAAGAAGCTTTAATACGGCTGACGGGAGGTTGATATGGCCGATACATCGTTCCACCTGAAAGTTGTCAGCGCTGAAAAGCAGTTATATGACGGCGAAGTCAAACGAATTCAGGTAACTGGTAGCGAAGGTGAGCTCGGTATTTATCCGCAGCATACCCCGTTATTAACTGCCATAAAACCGGGCATGGTACGTGTCGTAAAAACATCGGGCGAAGAAGAGGTTATCTACCTTTCAGGTGGTATTCTCGAAGTTCAGCCGACTGGCGTCATTGTACTGGCAGATACAGCTATCCGTGGTCGTGATTTGGATGAAGCGAAAGCGTTGGAATCTAAGCGTAAAGCTGAAGAACACATTCAATCCTCTCATGGTGATGTTGATTATGCTCAAGCATCAGCAGAATTAGCCAAAGCGATTGCAAAACTACGTGTAATCGAACTGACTCGACGTTGATGTAAATAGGCAGTCTATGAATAAAAAAGCCAGTTGGTTCTTAGCTAACTGGCTTTTTTGCGTCATGAAATATTTTGTGTGACGAAATATGTAGTATTATTTAGCATAAACAGGTTTACTTGCCATTCTTTACGGGAGTTATCGGGTTAATTATGTCTAATTCAGCTAAAAGCGTTGTTATTCTTGCTGCGGGAAAAGGCACCCGCATGTATTCACAGTTACCTAAAGTTCTTCATAAACTTGCGGGTAAATCCATGGTTCAACATGTGATTGATACTGCTAAGTCATTAGGTGCTCAACAAACACACCTTGTCTATGGACATGGTGGTGAGCTAATGAAAGAAAAATTAGGTTCACAACCTGTTAATTGGGTACTACAAGCAGAGCAACTAGGAACGGGTCACGCAATGCAGCAAGCCGCGCCTTTCTTTGCTGATGATGAAGATATCCTGATGCTTTATGGTGATGTTCCTCTTATAACCAAAGAAACATTAGAACGTTTAATTGAAGTTAAACCAGAAGGCGGTATTGGTTTATTAACGGTTATTTTAGATAATCCAACTGGCTATGGTCGTATTGTTCGTGAAAATGGTGAAGTAACTGGCATCATCGAACAAAAAGATGCTTCTGAAGAACAACTCAAAATTAATGAAATCAACACTGGCATTTTAGTGGCTAATGGTGGTGATTTAAAACGTTGGTTAGGTAAGCTCGATAATAACAATGCACAAAAAGAGTATTACATTACTGATATTATCGCGTTAGCGCATAAAGAAGGTCGTAAAATTGAAACGGCTCATCCTCGTCGCCATAGTGAAATGGAAGGCGTAAATAACCGTCTACAACTGGCTGCATTAGAGCGTATTTACCAAACAGAACAAGCAGAGCGCTTATTATTAGAAGGTGTTATGTTGCTTGATCCTGCGCGCTTTGATTTACGTGGAACATTAACTCATGGTAAAGATGTGGTGATTGATACCAACGTTATCATTGAAGGTAATGTGACGTTGGGAAATAACGTTGAAATTGGTACAGGTTGTGTTCTAAAAAACTGTGTGATTGGTGATAATTCTATTATTAGCCCATATACGGTGATCGAGGATGCAAACTTAGCACAAGAGTGTACAGTTGGCCCATTTGCACGTCTTCGCCCAGGTAGTGAATTAGCTGATAAAGCTCACGTGGGTAACTTTGTTGAGATGAAAAAAGCCAGCTTAGGTATTGGCTCTAAAGCAGGTCATTTGACTTACTTAGGCGATACAGAAGTGGGTGCTAACGTTAATATCGGCGCAGGTACTATCACTTGTAACTATGATGGGGCGAATAAATTCAAAACCGTTATTGGTGATGATGTCTTTATTGGTTCAGATACTCAATTAGTGGCGCCAGTTACTGTTGCTAATGGTGCAACCATTGGTGCAGGAACAACACTCACTAAAAACGTAAATGAAAACGAATTAGTGATCAGTCGAGTTAAGCAAACTCATATCAGTGGATGGAAACGTCCAGTGAAGAAAAAACAATAATTTTAAGAGAAGGGCGTATATTTAATTAGCGCCCTTTTCTTGTACTCTATTATTCTAAAAACAAAAAATATCTCCGCTTTCTACAATGGCTTGGGGAAAAGACCAATCAGGTATAAGACATCCAAGTGCGAATAAACGCACAGTTTTAGGAATAACACAATGTGTGGAATAGTAGGTGCAGTTGCACAACGCGATATCGCTGAAATCTTAATTGAAGGCTTACGTCGTCTAGAATACCGCGGTTATGATTCTGCGGGGTTAGCCGTTGTTGATAATGACTGCAAAATGACACGTTTGCGTGAAGCTGGCAAAGTACAAATGTTGGCTGATGAAGCAGAAAAAACACAAGTCATTGGTGGCACAGGTATTGCTCATACACGTTGGGCAACACATGGTGAACCTTGTGAAGATAATGCACATCCTCATGTATCTGGTACTATTGCCGTGGTACACAATGGTATTATCGAAAACTACCAAGACCTGAAAGCAGAATTAATTAAAAAAGGGTATCAGTTTGCTTCTCAAACAGATACCGAAGTGATTGCTCACTTGGCAAACTGGGAACAGCGCCAAGGCGGCACATTACGTGAAGTTGTACAGCGCGTTATTCCTCAATTACGTGGTGCTTACGGTACTGTAATTATGGATAGTCGCACACCAGAATTATTAGTTGCCGCACGTTCTGGTAGTCCGCTGGTGGTTGGTCTTGGTGTGGGAGAAAACTTCCTTGCTTCTGACCAATTAGCATTATTGCCAGTGACTCGTCGCTTTATCTACCTTGAAGAAGGGGATATTGTTGAAATTACACGCCGTCATGTCCATATTTTTGATGTAAATGGTGAAGAAGTTAATCGTGATACGATTGAATCTAACGTTCAATACGATGCGGGTGATAAAGGTGTTTATCGCCACTACATGCAAAAAGAGATCTACGAACAGCCTCTGGCGATTAAAAACACCCTTGAAGGTCGTTTAAAATCAGATTCGATTGATCTCAGTGAATTAGGCCCTAAAGCTGAAGAGATCTTATCTAAAGTTGAACACATTCAAATAGTAGCTTGTGGGACTTCTTATAACGCAGGTATGGTTTCTCGTTATTGGTTTGAATCGTTAGCGGGCATTCCTTGTGATGTCGAAATTGCATCTGAATATCGCTACCGTAAACCAGCAACTCGCCGTAATAGCTTATTGATCACATTATCCCAATCAGGTGAAACCGCAGATACGTTAGCGGCGCTACGTTTATCTAAAGAGTTAGGATATTTATCATCACTGGCGATTTGTAACGTGGCTGGATCTTCTTTAGTGCGTGAATCTGAATTTGTTTTAATGACTAAAGCAGGTGCTGAAATTGGTGTTGCATCAACTAAAGCGTTCACAACACAGTTAACAGTTCTATTAATGCTGGTGGCATATATGGGACGCATTAAAGGTGTTGCAACATTAGAACATGAAGTTTCAACAGCATTACATGCATTACCAAGCCGTATTGAAAGCATGTTATCGAAAGATAAAGTGATTGAAGCCTTAGCTGAAGATTTCTCAGAAAAAAGCCATGCTTTATTCTTAGGTCGTGGCGACCAATACCCGATTGCGGTAGAAGGTGCATTAAAGCTAAAAGAGATCTCTTATATTCATGCTGAAGCTTATGCTGCTGGTGAGTTAAAACATGGTCCATTAGCATTAATTGATGCGGATATGCCGGTTATCATTATTGCGCCAAACAATGAATTATTAGAAAAATTAAAATCTAATATCGAAGAAGTTCGCGCACGTGGTGGTTTACTGTATGTGTTTGCTGATCAAGATGCAGGCTTTGAAGAAAACGAAACGATGAAGTTAATTTCTCTGCCTCACGTTGAAGAGCTTATCGCACCGATTTTCTATACCGTACCATTACAGTTGTTGTCTTATCATGTTGCTTTAATTAAAGGCACAGACGTAGACCAACCTCGTAACTTAGCAAAATCAGTTACAGTTGAATAAAGATTAGCTTTATTCTAAAAGAACCAGTCATGCTGTAAAAAGCAGGCTGGTTTTTTTATGGGTAAATAAAAAAATAAAGCACATTTACTCTCTATATCATGATTGAAGCAATGGCATAGGTTGCCTAGGATTATCTTTATATTGTTGTGATAAAGGAGTAACACTATGGCGAATGAAGAAGAGAATACATCAATATTGAGCATGTCCCTTTCAAGTTTAAATATCGCTTCAACAAGAAGAAGCTAGTCATCTGCTCGCTTTGTATAAAATACAGATAGAACAGGGTGATATACAAAAAGCCTATCATTACCTTATGTGTTATATGATGCATTTAAAGGCTTATTTTTCTCGCTATCTACCAGATACATTTTCGATAGGTAATATTTCCCCTGGGTATTTAGATTTTACTTATTTTCCTTTTTTTGATGATTTTTTACGTGAGCGAAAATTACGTTTGGGTATTGTATTAAATCACCAATCCCTTCAATTTGAATTATGGTTAATGGGGCAAAATGCACTTGTTCAACAAGATTACTGGGAATTACTAAAAACAAGTAAATGGAATAGAAAACGGACAGACAAGATCTTTCAAGAAGCCTTAAAAACAACAACAAAAATAACAGATGAAATAAAGCAACGAGAAGCATCTTGATAAGCGATAAAACTCTGCCCGCAAATCGATAACAGGCAGAGGAAAATAGCACTATCGGAGAGATATATCGCTATTAAAACAACACTACAGTAAGAACAAAACTAATTAAGAAAAATAAGTAAGAAAAACCTAGTTGTAAGACTTAAATAGAGATTGATTACCTGACTTATCAAAAGCAATAACTTGGTAAGGCTCTTTATAATCACCAGCATACATACCTAAACTTCCCGCAGGCATTCCCCCAACAGCAATGCCCGATTTCGATTTATCCACTAAGTCGATATTTTTTAAGCTATCAACCGGGATATGTCCAACTAAGTCCTTACCTTGGTAAGTTGCCAAGTGGCAACTTAATAAATTATTTGGCACGCCTGCTTGTTGATATTTTTCCATTAATTGAGTTTCTGAAACGATATTCACTTTAACGTTAAAGCCAGCTTCTTTTACACCATCAGCCCATAAAGTACAGCATCCACAACTCTCTGTTTTATAAACCTCAACAACATTATGATTAGAAGCATAAGCTGTACTTGTAAAAGCTGAGATTGCAATGATAGAAGTCAGTAATAAATTTTTCATTGTTTATTCCTTTCATTAAATTGATAGAGAGACAATAATCTTTCCCCCTACGGGAAGGTCAATTTAATAAAGGTATAAACACGTAGAATTTTGTAAAAAAATATTTATAGAAAACAAAGATATAAATAATACTCTGTTTATTCTTTTCTTAATGATTTGTTGATATAAAAAGAAAAAAGCCTGCATAGCAGGCTAAAAATGGAGAAAGTAGGGTAAACATAGAGTTAGGATGTAAATGATTATGAGGGTATCTCATTAGTTAAATCACCTCTTGCGAAGAGTGATTGTGCTTTAACTGATAGTGAGTATAAACCTAAGCTTAACTTGAGGTTAAAGCGGATAAATTTGTATAAGGTGTACAATTTTATTGATTGAATTTAAAAAATGAAAACAAAAAAAAGCCAACTTATTCAATTAATTGGCTTTTTGTAAGGTATATTGGTTGGCTTTAGATGCAAATTATTTGATATTAATTATTTAATAATTGTAATTTGTTTTACATCGATCTCAGTACTTGTCCACTCTTTATCAACCTTACCTTCAATTCTGACTGTATTCTCAGGTGTGACTGTTTGTCCGCGCCATCTTTTATTATCAATATCTACATTGATACCGCCGGTGCTATCTTCAAAAACATACAGCTCATCGCCAATTTTTTTGGTAATTTTACCCGTTAAGATAACCCATGTGTCATCAGAAAGATCTTTTGCTTTAGCAACCGTAGTTTCACTAATAGAAGGGCCTTTAAATCCACCTTGTTCTGTTGGTGCTTGAATTGAACCTTGAAAACCACCTTGGTGTGTTGTATTTGCTTGAGATGCAAACGCTAACGTACTACCAATTAATAATACTAGAATTTTTTTCATAACAAGCTCACTTATAGGTTAATAATTCAACTAATTAATGAATTAGATTTTATTTCATTTTTATGTATAAAACCGCATGTTAAGGTAAATTTTAGTATTAATATATCAACTGATTGATATTACCCCTTAAATTGTAGTTCTTTATTTTTCTTTGTGTTTTTTATTGATATAAGCATCTATCACTAAATACTTCTTTTCTCTAAGTTAAATCCACTGGTTATTTCCCCTTGGGATCGGTGCTAGCGGTTATTCAAAAATATACCCTTCGGGATCATTGTTTTTAGATCTATTACCTCTTATTATCCAGCGCCTTCAAATTTTTTTTAATTTTCCCCTATTATTTTTAGAGGTTTTAGGTTTTATGACTAACGAACGCATTGCCAATCCGGGTCCATTAGGTTTAATGGGTTTTGGTATGACAACGATTTTGTTGAACATACATAATGCCGGTTTTTTCCCTGTTGTCTCAGTCATTATGAGTATGGGAATTTTTTATGGTGGGATCGCACAAGTTATTGCTGGTATTTTTGAGTTCAAAAAAGGCAATACTTTTGGCGCAACCGCATTTACCTCTTATGGTTTCTTTTGGATAACATTGGTAGGAATTTGGTTATTACCCGTGATGGGCTTAAGTGAGCCAACAACCCCTCTCTTTTTAGGTGTCTTTTTAGCATTATGGGGAATATTTACCTTTTTCATGTTTATTGGCACATTAAAAGCCAATAGAGCATTACAGTTTGTTTTTTTAAGCCTGACAATTTTATTTGCCCTACTGGCGATTGGAAATATCACTGGTAATGCACTGATTTTAAAAATTGCCGGCTTTGAAGGTATTATTTGTGGCGCCAGTGCTTTTTATCTAGCAATGGCTGAAGTATTAAATGAGATGTATGGCAGAACAATACTGCCAATTGGTCACAAGTAACTGTTTTATAGAGAAGTGGCTATTTAGCCACTTCTACTACTTGGCTTTTTCGTCGTACTAATTTTCTTGCACACCATGCATAAAGTAACCCAGCAACCACACCTGCAATATGTGATTCAGTCGATACACCTAATTGACCTGGAATTAACCCATAGGCCATTGATCCATAATAAAATAAAACAAAAAGGGCAATGACAATATCGATAATTTTCCGTCGAGTAAAAGCGTGAGCAATCAATAAAGACCATAATCCAAAGATCCAGCCACTTGCACCAACATGAATAGCACTTCGTCCAAAAATCCAAACCAACAAACCACTTACGATAATAATGAATAAGCTTGATAAAACATATTCTCGTAAAGATTGCGTCATGGATAAAAAGCTAAGAATAAGAAGAGGAAGTAGATTACTAAAAAGGTGAGACCAAGAACCATGTACAAAAGGGGCGATAAAGATGCCAATTAATCCTTCTCCTGTTCTTGGAATAATTCCCCATTGAAGAAGAGAAATAGGCAATAAAGAGCCAATTAATTGAAGTAGGATTAATGTGATCGTTAATCCACCAAGAAAGGTTAATCTTTTTTTAAACCAAATCTTATCCATAACGATAGCCTTAATACAGAGTGACGTAGATAAAACCGTTTTGATAGAAGAGCCTTTAATAAAAGAAGAAAGGCTCTTTTTTGTTTATCAGTCTAATAAATTAAGGCAAGCAGCTCCACGGGCGCCACCTGCATCACCGTGACGCGCTTTTTCTATTGCTGGAATTTGCGCATTTCCATAGACACAGTGTGAGAGATATTCAGGCAATTGGTCATACAATGCATTAAATTGTGATAATCCACCACCAATAACAATTAAATGTGGGTCAAGTACAGTAAGAATATTACTAAGGTAAATCGCAAGTACTTTCATATAACGATCAACATGTTCTTCTGTTTTCTTATCCCCAGCATAATATTGCTCAACGATATCAACAGCTCTTTGTGGCGTATGATTGAAAGCTTTATACATACGTTCAAAGCCTCGGCCTGATAAATAAGTTTCAAAACACGCTTTTTTACCACAACCACAGATAATTTTTGGCATGGTATCGCCTATGACATTATCTGCATCTACATTTAAATTCATATGGCCAATTTCACCAGCAATGCCATTTTTTCCAGAAAGCACTTTGCCATCAACAACAAAACCACCACCGACACCTGTACCTAAAATAAGGCCAAGTACAGAAGGATGATGGCGAAACTCAGGATCCCAAGCTTCTGATAAGGCAAAACAGTTGGCATCATTTTCAACTTTAACGGGCCTGTTGAGTATATGTGCGAGATCATGAACCATAGGCTTGTATTTGGCAGCTGGAACATTGGTGGTAAACACGGTTCCTTCTTTTGCATTTACAATGCCTGGCACACCTACGCCGATCTTTCCTTTACATCCTAATTCGTTGTCAGCTTCTAAAGTTAGCTCCTTAAAAACATTCAATAATGACTGATAGTCATTTTTAGGTGTAGGAACACGTTTTTGCCACACTTGAGTCAGATCTTTATCAAAAACGGCAAGCTCAATTTTTGTGCCGCCCATATCAAAACCATAATACATATCAGTCTCTTAATTATTCTGTAAATATTATTTATAGTAACAACAAGATTGTTGATACCGTGCCATTTCTATTTCAGTCAATATTTAAGTTATCTCTACTGTTTATATACACTAGGTAAAAAGGAACAGTGATTGGTGACAGTTGAGTTTTTTTTACCTATTGATGACTGCCTTCCATTAAAACACTACGTACTTTCATTAGAGCAAAGCCTAATAAATTTAATCCATTCCATAAAAGGGGATTACTGATCTCTTTGTCTTGTTCACTTAAACCTACTCCCCATATCTTATCAACGGGGCTTGCTTCCACAAGCACACGATTGCCTGTGGAAATTAAAAAAGTACCCAATGCATTATTTTGAGAAAATTTGGCGATATTGGCTCGAATAACGATATCCATACGTTGCTGCTCCCAAATTTCTTGGTTAAATCCTTTTACTTCTCGACCAAGTGCTTTAGCTGTACCAGGATTTGATGTTGCTATAATACGCTCTCGTATTTCTATATCATTAAAAAGCTTTGCTTTCTCTGCCATCATATAGTGTTCAGCACTGATGTAACGAATATCATCTAAGATAAAGGGGGCTGGATACCATTGGCTAAAGCAGCTTTTTGTGACTTCATCTGTTTTACTTTTGTGTCCCCAAAAGTAAACAAATTTTATTTTCTTACCTGTACGGAAATCTTTCTTTAATTGTTCTAAATCCATTTTCTTTCCATTATCACGAAGGCTTTTTGTTTATCTAATAAAGATAGCATAGAAGTAAAGAAGGATAGAGTGCCTTTTTGTGATTCTGTGAGTAGGTGAAGCGATTCCGCTATTTGTTCATATTGATATAATTACACGTCTTATTTTGATTAGTTTCTATCAAATCATAAAAAAAATAGAACTTAAACCCGTAGGATTGTTCTTAAAAAAACCATCTAAAAAGTATTTTATTTTATATAGTTACATAAAAGGATTATCTCAAAATGACAATATCTTATTAGTATAAAGATGTAGTTGATTAAGTATTTTTAATATAAAAAAATATAATTATGGGTATTTTTACTAATTATTGGTATATATAACTATTATTTTATTATTTTTGAATAAAATTCAAATGGTTACGTTTGTTGCATCGTGTTTTTTCATCGTTACATTTATAATTTGAACTAGGTCACGCTTGTTAGGTTGTTAAGCTAAATTAACAATACTGTTTTAAGTATAAAATATAACTTAAGTTAATTATCCTAAAATACAGGTTATTCTTAGTGGTATTTACCATAAACAAATAGTGATACTACTCATAGTTAGATAATCTATTTTTGTCTATTTTATTAGGGTGTTTTTTCTAAAACTTAATCAACTCTGATGTATTTAATTTTTTTTCAATAAAAACTGCTCATCTTAATATGATAAAAAGCAATAAATTCACCTTTTGAGTGTAAAAAATAAATCATTTTTGATGATGATCAATATGAATTAATAATATTTAACATTTTTTCTGCTCTTTTTTAGAGAATGAATTTAATTAAAATATGAGGATTTTTTTAATTTGATCTTGAAAGGTTCTTTAGTTTTTAGAGGAAATAATATTAATTAATGATTATTTTAGAATTTTATTTTTATAAAATTTATACAAATTGTTATTAGTTAATAGTAGTTATTATCCGGTTTTTAATTGTGTTTTTTGGGGTAAAAAAGACGCTATTTTCGATGATAACAATGAATGTGAAATTAAGTAAAAATACCCAAATTTATGAAGTGAAAATGAGTATCGCTTAAATTTTTACGCTTTTTTTGATGTTGTCTTTTTGATTAAAATAATTATACAATTTAATTTAAATAATCATTGCTCTTAATCAGATGGTGTTTATTTGAAATTAAAAAAATCAGTATTTATAAGATTAATTTACCCTACATAGTTGATGTTCATTAATTGATAGTTTAATAAGAGTTTAAATGTGGATTTATAAAGATATATTTAAATTTGTTTTGAATTTATCTCTAAGGATCACACACTCTTATTTTGTATGAGCATCAAATTATTGAACAAGATTTAATGTGCTGTTATTAAAGGGGCCACACTATGTATGATGATATAAGTAACTTAAAAGATAAGTTCCAGGAGGATGCTTTTGCTTTTCAAGAGTTTCCTTCTTCTGTAACGCAAGATGTTGATAATAAAATAGAACCAATAATTATAAGTAGTGAAGATAATAATAAAATTAGTAATTTAAGTAATAATACGTTTTCAGAAACTTCACTCACCGTGAAAAACGAACTAAAACAACCTATTACTGTTTCGCCAACTCCTTCTTATCACCAGGATGCTTTAGTTGTTAAAGCAAAGAAAGACAATTTAATTAAGAGTAAGAAAAATTTGTTAGCAGATAATAAAATATTTGATAGCAATGAAACAGATAGAGTTCATGCACATGAAAATATATCACTAAAAGATATATTGTCATTTATTGCCTCTGTTTAATTCAAATAAGTAACACTCTTTGTATAAATAAATAATATTGACTGGTGTCAATCTTTAGCCATTGTTATTTTATTTTTTAAGCTAGGTTTATTTCTTTTCGATATCTATTCATATCGACGGGCAACCTTTGTCTTAAGAAAAGATCTATGGCGATGACAAAGGTATGGGTTTATGAATAAAATATTTAAAATATTAATTACGGCTTTCTTATTGATAACAATGTTTTCACTCATTGTTATGCCAATGAGCGCCGAGCAACAATATATATTCGGTATTATCAATATATTGTTGTTATTTGTTATCGGCTTTAAAAAATCAAAAAAACGATTGTTAACAATGGTTTTTATATCGTTGTTGATGTCAACACGTTATCTTTACTGGCGTGCGACAAATACCCTTAATTTTAATACAACTATCGAAGCTGTTTTAGGTAGTGGCTTATTTATGGCTGAGATTTATTCTTGGATTATTTTGGTCTTAGGATATTTCCAAACATCATGGCCATTAAATAGAAAAATAGCCCCTTTGCCTAAAGATGTTTCTCAATGGCCAACTGTTGATATTTATATACCAACATATAACGAAAGTTTAGATGTGGTACGTGATACAGTTTTAGCCGCACAGGCTATCGATTACCCTCAAGATAAAATGAAAGTGTATATCCTTGATGATGGTAGTCGTGAAGAGTTTAAACAATTCGCTGGTGATGTGGGTGTAACTTATATTGAACGTGAAGTTCATGATCATGCCAAAGCAGGTAACTTAAACCACGCGATGGGATTAACAGATGGTGAACTAATTTGCGTTTTCGATTGTGACCATATTTCAACTCGTATTTTCTTGCAAGCAACAGTCGGTAGCTTCCTTGAAGATCCTAAATTAGCGCTTATTCAAACACCTCACTATTTCTATTCTTCAGATCCCTTTGAACGTAATTTAAGTGCCGCTAAAGATGCACCACATGAAGGCGCACTTTTCTATGGCCCTGTACAGCGTGGTAATGACAACTGGAATGCGACATTTTTCTGTGGCTCATGTGCGGTTATGCGTCGTAGTGCGCTTGAAGAAATCGGTGGTATCGCCGTTGAAACAGTAACAGAAGATGCCCACACAGCACTGAAATTACAGCGTCTAGGTTGGAACTCTGCATTTATTGATATTCCTTTAGCAGCAGGCCTTGCCACAGAACGTTTAGCATTACATGTTAACCAACGTATTCGTTGGGCGAGAGGAATGACACAAATATTCCGCGTTGATAATCCAATGTTAGGCCGTGGTTTAACATTTCCTCAGCGCCTATGTTATCTCAATGCCATGCTCCATTTTCAGTACGGTTTGCCTCGTATTATCTTTTTGACTGCGCCGTTACTGTTTATGTTATTTAACCTCAATATTATTGCTTCATCTGCCAGCATGATATTCGCCTATGCATTGCCACACTTAATCATGTCGGTTTATGTAAACTCAAAAAATATCGGTAAATATCGTTATTCTTTCTGGGGTGAAATTTATGAAACTGTGATGGCTTTTGGCTTGGTTTTACCTACGCTACTCAGCTTAGTTTCACCAAAATTAGGTAAATTCAACGTAACAGATAAAGGTGATTTATTAGATAAAAGCTATATGGATTACCTCACTGTACGCCCTTTGATTATTACTGCTCTTCTTTTAATCACGGGTATTTCATGGGTCGTTATTCGTTATTTATTAAACGATTTCCAAGGTATTGATCCTCTAGTTATTGTTTTAAACCTGACTTGGGCAACTTACAGCTTATTTATTATTCTTGCATCGATTGCTGTTGGTAAAGAGACACGCCAAATTCGTAAACATACTCGAATTAAAGCCTCTCTTCCTATTACATTGCATTTTGATGATGGTGCGGAATTAAGTACTACCACTGAAGATATTTCAATGGGTGGTGTTCGTATCGCAGTGAATAAAATGACGGAATTACGCCAACGCAATGTCACATCAATCACGTTAAATGTTCAGCGTGATGAGGTTTCAGTTCCTGCTGAAATGGTTAGTTTAGAAAACAATCAATTACGCCTTGAATTCTTACCTATCAGTTTAAATGTTCGCCGTAAATTGGTGCGCATTATCTTTGGTCGTGCAGATGCATGGATACATCAAACAGATTACAAAGATAAACCTTTTAAAGAATTGGCAGGAATTACGCGTTGTATTTTTGAATTGTTCTTTGGTCGTCGTCAAAAAGTAAAACCAGTAGCAACAAGAACCAAAGCTAAAACTTCACTCTCTGTGCAATCTATTAACGGGGATGACTAAGCATGAAAAAGAAACTGACATTAATGCTAAGCCTGACTGCTATAGCGATTGCGAGTATTAATTTATCTCAAGCTGCGACAGGTATGTTAGAACTCGGTGGTGAATTTTTGCCTGACCCGACTTCTTATACTCAATCACCAGTGCAACAAAATGCCAATAACCCTATCAGAATGGGAGATGTGGCATTATCAGAAGCTCGTAATATCGAAGAGCAATTAACGTTGGCACAGATGGGAAACCCATCGCCTATCGTATTATCAGGAAGACGATTACTTTCTGGTGTGACTTTTAATATGGCGAATGATTTATTTATCGATAACGCCACACTAACAATGAAAGTGAAAGCATCTCAAGGATTAGTTCAATCGGATCAAACACTTCATTTAATGTTAAATGGTCAACCTATGGGATTTCTACCTTTAGAAGAAGGTGGGCAAGAGCATGAGTATGTTTTAGAAATCCCTGAAATGATGTTGACGAATGTGAATAATCTGAGTTTCCGTTTAGCAAGTCGTGATGCATTAGATGAAAATCAATGTACACCACCATTAGCTGAAGGACTTAGCCTCGTTATTTCACCTGATTCATCATTAGATTATCGAGGTCGCTGGATTAATGGCGGGTACAGTCTGGAACGATTGCCCCTACCGTTCTTTGATCCCGACAGAATGACAGCGACCTCGTTACCTATCATATTGTCAGATAAACCTGACCATGCAGAGGTAACAACAGCAGCGATTGCAGCATCATGGTTTGGTAGTTTTAGTCATGATATTAAGCAAGTTGATTTACCCGTTCTAATGAACCAATTACCTGAAAGTGACGGTATTTTAGTTGGTTACTCCGGACAAACTATTGCTGGTATTACTCTACCTTCAGGAAATAGTGGGCAATTAACTATTGTTGATAACCCCGTTGATCCTGTTTTCAAATTATTACTGATCAGTGGTGATAATGAGAAATCATTACGCCAAGCAGTATGGGCGCTAAATAACGGTAAACTGCCACAAAACGATCACTTAGTTGTACCTTCTCAAACATTGGCTGTACGAAAAGATTACGATGCACCACGTTGGTTAAATACCAATAAACCGGTCACATTGGGTCAAATTGCTAATGGTGGCGATGATTTCTCGCGTCAAGGTATTAATCATGCGCCGAATCAGTTTTCATTTCGTGTATCACCCGATCTTTTTTGGTGGGATGGTGATGCGTTACCTTTAGAATTGAAATATGTTTTTCCTCATTCAGATAAACTCAATAGCCGTCGTTCTTCATTGATTGCTTCTTTGAATAATCAATTCTTAGGTGCGTTATATCCAGCACGTTCAGAACCTTTAGGTATGTTAAGACAATGGCTAGGTATGGAGAGTGAACAGCAAAACAGCACTCTCTATTTAAACCCTCGTCAAATTTATAGCCAAAATCAATTGCAGTTTTATTTTGATTTACGTGAGCCTGATGATTCTCCTTGTATTTTAACGGATGGCAGTAGCTTGATTAGCCGAATTGATCCGCAATCAACGCTGCAATTTAAAAATACTTGGCACTATTCAAGAATGCCGAACTTGGCGTATTTTTCAGGGGCTTCATTCCCATTTAGTCGTCGTGCTGATTTTTCACAAACCACACTGTTATTACCTGAAAATCCGACAACAGAAGAGCTTTATACCTTAGTCAATTTAATGGCGAGATCAGGCTATTCCACGGGTACACCAGTTTCTCATGCTTCTGTTTTCTTAGGGGCTAAAGCGCTAGAGAAAAATAACCTTTCTCAACAAGATATATTAGCCATTGGCTCATTAAACAGTGACGATTTTTTACCAGCACGTTTTTCACAACAGGCATTCTCTTTTTTAAATAAAAATATCGAGATCAAATCACAGTCGTTGCTTGATAAAGCGAAAGGCTGGATTGCTGGTGATTATTTATCTCAAAGTGGTGATGCCGCTAATTATCTCTCTTCCGTAAACAACTGGCGTGGCATGGTGAGTTTTATCTCACCTTGGGCGAGCGATAGGGTTGTCGTATTAGTGACTGCTAAAGGTAATGATTCAATAAAGACCATTATCAACGATTTAAATTTAGCTGAAATAAATGCAGCCATAAAAGGCGACATCACTCTGATTAGTGGTAAAGACACGGTAAGAAGTTTCCATTTAGGAGAACACTTCTCTCAAGGTGACTTACCTTTATTACAACAATTTCTTTGGTATAGCTCTAGGCATGTGTATTTGCTTGGTCTTTTAGCTGTTGGTTTTTGTGCGTTGACGGGCTTAGTGACTTATTACTGGTTACAACGTCGTTCAACTCGTCGTTTACATCAGATATCACAGCATCGTTCAGGTAAATAGGAGTATATGGGATGAAAAACCACGCACTTAACATCATCGTTAAAGTTATTTATGCAGGTTGTATTTTAGGCGCTTCAAGCCAAGTACAAGCCACGGCGAATGATGTAAATACAACTGCTACTGATCCAAATATTGTAAGCTCTCTTATTGAACAAGCTAATTATTGGCATGGTAGAGCGCATGATGCGCGTGCAGTAGAAGCACTGCAAAAAGTGTTGATTATGGAAAGTAATAACCAAGACGCTTTATATTTAATGGCGTTCTTTACAGCACAGCAAGGGAATGAAAAGCAAGCGACCTATTGGCGCGAAAAACTTGCACAAGTCGCACCGCAAGATCCACGTATTGAAGGATTAAAGAACATCCGATCATCACAATTTAGTGATCAACAATTAGGTTATGCCAGGGACTTGGCAAAGAAAGGGCAACATGAAGAAGCGATAAAAGCGTATCAACGTTTATTTGTTAGCAGTGAGCCACCAGAAACACTGGCATTAGAATATTATCAGACAATGGCAGGTGTGCCGGCTATGTTGCCACAAGCCATTTCAGGGCTAAAACAACGAGCAGCATTAATGCCTGATAATAAAGAAACACAAAGAGCGTTAGGGCTGACGCTAACTTATAATGAAGAAACTCGTCGTGAAGGGATAACAATTTTAGGTAATATTTCAGGTGATGAGTCAGCAAAAAAAGGCCTTCGCCAAGCACTACTATGGTTGAATGTTCGCCCTGATGATGAGGTGTTATATAAAACCTATTTACAAGCAAATCCGAATGATAAAGCCGTTGCTGAACATTTCCAAGGCGCTATTCAAGGTAATGCTCGTCAAGCAGGTTATACCGCTTTAAATAAAGGCAAATTAAAAGAAGCTGAAGGTTATTTTAAACAAGCATTAGCAGCGGATAATAATGATGCACAAGCATTAGCAGGGTTAGGTTATACCGCATTACGTTCAGGTGATTTAGCAACAGGTCAGCGCTTATTAAATCAAGCCGCACAATCAGGTGGCGAGCAGGGCAGTAAATGGAAACAACAAGCTGAAGATGCTGGTTTCTATGCACAATTACGTGATGCGCAACAACGTGCTAAACAAGGAAATATTCAACAGGCACTTGATAAGTTAGCACCTTTAACGGGCGCTTCAGGTGAGAAAGGATTATCCGCTAATTTGCTACAAGCTGATTTATTACGTAAACAAGGTAATTTACCCGCTGCTCACCAATTATTAGCCAGTCTTTATCAACAAAATAGTCGTAATGAAAAAGTCATTTCAGCTTACTACTATTTATTGGTTCAGGAAGGGCAAAATACGAAAGCAGAGCAATTACTGGCTCAACAATCAGCCTCTTTACGTCAAAAACTTACTGCAAATACAGATCCTTCAGAGACATTACGTCGTGAAGCACAAAAAGCGTTAGAAAATGGTAATCGTGTTCAAGCAAGACAATTACTGACACAAGCACAACGTAAGAATCCACAAAATAACTGGGTTTATCTTGATTTAGCTCGTTTAATGGCTGCTGATGGCGATAGTGTTGGTGCAAAAAATATTATTTCACAATTACAAAATCGTAAAACAAGAGATACAGATTACGTCGCTTCACTATTTTATGTTGAGCAAAAAGAGTGGGATAAAGTTTTTAACTTGTTAAGTAGTCATAATCAACAGACAGAAGCTGAAAAAGAGTTATTACAGCGCGCTCGTTTTCATCGTCAACTTGCGCAAGCAGAGCATTATCGCCAAGCTGGCAATCTTGTTGCTGTACGTAATACCTTGCGTCCTTTAATTAATCAAGTTGCTGATTATCCAAATGATGTAGGTGAATTAGCTGAACGATTAGTAAGCAGTGGATTAAACGATGAAGCGTTGCAGTTAGTTGAAAATGATATTGCTAAAGGCACTAAAGGCTCGGTAGGAAACTACGCAGGTCACATCAACGTTCTCAATGAGTTAGGTCATTATACACAGGCATCTAGCTTGATTAATGATCCCGCTTTACAACAAGAAACACCGATTGTTGAGAAAAAACGTTTAGAAGTTGCCACTAAAGTTGCGCAAGCTGATAGCTTACGAGAAAAAGGTGAAATTAAAGCGGCTTATGACACACTCGTTGTTGCTTTAAAATCATCCCCTAACGATCCTGATTTATTAATGGCATTAAGTCGTGTTTATTTAGCGCAATCTATGCCTGAACAGTCGAATAAAATTCTCTCTTATTTGGAAAAAGAGCAAGGAAAAGATACTAAATTAATCCAAGCTCAAATAGAAGTTGCATTAGCGCAACAAGATGGCCGAAAAGCACAGCAGTTATTGCAACAAATTCCATCTTCTTCACAACCTGCTTATTTATTACAAGCAGCGCAAATAGCACAATTAAACGGTGAAAACCGTAAAGCTTTAACCTTGTTACGCAGCGCACAATGGCAAAGCAATGATAGTGCATTGAATACCTCTGCGGGCCAATTACGCGCATTAGAGAGCGATAATACAGCCATAGCAGGTTCTATCTATGAACGTAAAGAGATGGCTTCTGTTCAACGTTCTATCCGTGAGTTAGAAGAAAAAGTTTCACCGTGGGTACAAGGCGGTGTTGTTGTACGTCATCGTAATGGTGATAAAGGATTATCTAATGTCACTGAAATTTCTGCACCAATCAGTATTTCAAGTGTTCCTGGAGAGGAGTTCCGCTGGGAATTTAATGTAACTCCAGTTTCTATGACGAGTGGCTCAGTTTCTGGTGAGAGAGCAAATCGTTTTGGTACAGGTCAGCTTCAACATGCTGAACGTTTTGCTAAAAATAGCGATAACCATGATGAGAAAAACAAAATTAATGCCGATGAAGCCGGTAGCCAACGTGCTTCTGGTGTTGAATTAGGACTACGTTTATCTGACAAGAATGTCAGCTTTGATGTTGGCTCAACACCATTAGGTAAAGATACGGCAACGGTTGTCGGTGGTCTCACATATTCACCTAAAATTGGCCAAAATGGGCAATTAACACTGACTGCAGAGCGCAGAGCTATCAAAGATAGTCTACTTTCTTATATGGGACGCACTGATCCTACGACGGGTGAAAGCTGGGGCCGTGTAACACGTAATGGTGCCAAAGCTCAATATGCTTGGGATGATGGCAAAGTTGGCGCTTATGTCGGGGGTGGTTTTTATAACTATGAAGGTAAAAGTGTTGCGAGTAATGATGAAGTGAAAGCATGGATGGGATCTTACGCTAAGTTCTATAAAGATGACCAGCAAGAGGTGAAAGCTGGTGTGCATGTTGATTATATGAACTTTAGAAATAACCAAAATAACTTCTCATTAGGGCATGGCGGTTACTTTAGTCCACAAGATTATGTTTCTGTTTCATTACCTGTTGCTTATACCCGCCGTTTTGAAAAAGGTGAAGTGTCCTTAAATGGTGCGATAGGTATACAAAGTTACAAACAAAAAGGCAGTGATTATTTTCCAACACATAGTTATATGCAGGACGCCTTAAATAAACATAACGCGAGCGATCCTCGTATTAAATCTCGTTATGAAGAAAAAGACGAAACAAATATTACTTACAGATTAGGTTTAGACGCGAAATATTATTTAAACAAAGAAACCGAGTTAGGTGTCAGCTTATCGCATGATACATCCGGTGATTATGCTGAAGATAATATGTGGTTACACCTAAAATATACTCCAGACTTTCTGTCTAAATAATTAAGGAAACAAATAATGAATAAGCATGACAGTGATATCTTACAATTACCTTTTGAAAGCGGCTGGCAAGATCTAACTCAATTATTATTTTTTCAAGTATTAAATGACAATGATATTTCTACCGCCGAAAGTAAATTAAGAAATATTGGTAAAGATATTGCCTTACGCTATCCTTTGCCAGAAAGTGAAAATATTCAATTACTTGAATCACATATCAATCGCGTATTAACGTTATTCAAATGGGGTTTTGTCACCATATCTCCTGCAATGAGTGAGCTTTTATTAGTGCACTGTGCATGGCCTCATTTTACGCAAAGCCAAGATGATGTTCAGTGGCGTGTTGCAAGTGCTGGCGTATTAGAGGGGTTATATGAGGGTTGGTTAACCCATCAAGGTGGCAATGCAAAAATGCAAGTGCATCGTCAACCTACTGATGCTAAAGATGTCTTTATTTTTCGCTATGCACATAATTCATCAGCTGAATAATAATATATATGCTTTATTGATGAGCATCGGAGGTCAAAAATGAATGAAATGATATTTAATGATGATAATTCTAAATGCTTATTAATAAAGCAGTTTACTAATAATGTTTTTATGATGTTAGTAACTGATATTAATGGCGCTATAGTTTATGCTAATGAAAAATATTGTGAATTTAATAACGTTCATTTTGAAAATATAAAAGATAAAAAATACAACTTGTTTTATTTAATTGATAAGAATCAAATCAATTATTGTGTAAACGGTAATAATGATAATAAAGGTGTCTATCGATTAGAAGCAAAGAGAAATAATGAATCTCAACAAGAAGTATGGGAAGATATTAGTATTATTCCTGTATTTGATAAAGATAATTTAATTTCTCATTATGTATTTATTAGCTTGGATATTACTGATAAAGTAGAGTTAAGAAATGAGTTATTTAGTAAAAGCTATATTGACTCATTAACCGGAATATCAAATCGATTAAGTATTGTTGAAAAAATTGAAAATGAGCGATTAAATATTTCACATCCATCTTCATTTTGTCTTGGTATTATTGATTGTGATAAATTCAAAGCAATTAATGATCAATTTGGGCATCATGCCGGTGATAAAGTATTGTGTGAAATATCAAAGCGATTATCACAATTAGAAAACAGCGAAGTTTATTGTGGCCGTCTTGGCGGTGATGAGTTTGCTGTGCTTTTCCCTAAAGGATTACGTTCTTGTTCAGTGATTCTATTAGAAATCATAGAATCACTTTGGAAATCAATGGAAAAGCCTATCAATATTAATTCAGACTATATGTTAACGCCTTCCATTAGCTTAGGTATTGCAGAATATCCTAAAGACGGAAAGACATTATCTGAATTATTAAAATCTGCAGATGAAACACTTTATTCCATAAAAGAGATGGGTGGTAATAAATACGGGTTTTATTCTGGGTTTTAAATAGAAGAAAGTTTTAAATAAAGATATATAAAATAATATTATCTCTTTTTAATGAAGAGAGAGATAACTATATATTTAAAATATATCTCGTGTTTCTGATGAAATATAAAAGTAATTTAAAATAATACTAAATATTAGTTTTAGATAAATATCTATTAGAGGATTTTATTATGATGAAAGCTGTTATCCCTGTTGCTGGATTAGGTACTCGTATGTTACCTGCAACGAAATCAATTCCTAAAGAAATGCTGCCTATCGTTGACCGCCCTTTAATTCAATATATTGTTGAAGAGTGTGCTCAGGCGGGTGTTGAGGAAATTATTTTAGTCACTCATTCTTCTAAAAATTCAATTGCCGATCATTTTGATACCAGCTTTGAATTAGAAAATATGCTTGAACAGCGTATTAAAAATAAATTATTAGAAGAAGTACGTTCAATTTGCCCTGAAAATGTCAAAATTGTGCAAATTCGTCAAGGTCATGCATTAGGTTTAGGTCACGCTATTTGCTGTGCACGCCCTGTGATAGGTGATAATCCATTTATTGTTTTACTCCCTGATGTTTTATTGAATGCACACTATTGTGATCCTAAACATGATAATTTATCAGCAATGATCAAACGTTTTGAAAAAACAGAACGTAGCCAAATCATGGTTGAACCAGTACCAATGAGTCAAGTGCAACAATATGGTGTTGTGGATTGCGAAGGAATTTTCTGTCCTCAAGGTAATTGGGCTCCTATTCGTCGTATCGTGGAAAAACCAAATCCAGAAGATGCACCTTCTAATCTTTCTGTAGTAGGTCGCTATGTTTTCTCTTCTGCTATTTGGGAATTATTAGATGGTTTACCAGCAGGCGTCGGTGGTGAAATTCAGTTAACTGATGCGATTGATTTATTATTGAAAAAAGAGACGGCTGAAGCTTACACCTTAGTGGGTAAATCTCATGACTGTGGTAATAAGCTGGGATATATGAAAGCCTTTGTTGAATATGGTTTACATAATTCCGTTTTAAAAGAAGAATTCGCTTCTTGGATGCAGGATTTTTGTGAAAAAACATTGTTACCCAAAACAGAAGTCATAGAAGAAGACGAAATTAATGAAGAACAAAAGATAGTTGCTATCTTTTGAGTTACCTTGAAATAACATGCAATGTGCCGACCGAAATAAGATAACGGTCGGCAATAGCAGGAGAGAAAGGCAATGTCTTTTGGGCACTTATCTCGTTGTAATTATCTATTTTTTACCTTTTTTATTTTAGGTTTGTTGCTTATGGTTTCTCCCTCAATACAGGCAGCAGATACTCAAACCGGATGGCAGCAGTTTAAAGAGCGCTATATTAAGGATGATGGGCGTGTTATAGACAGTGCCAATAACAATATCTCGCACTCTGAAGGTCAAGGCTATGGGATGTTGATGGCGGTAATGAGTGATGATCGTGAGACATTCAATAAGCTGTGGCGTTGGACTGCAGCCTCTCTTTATCGAGGCGATTTAGGGCTGTTTAAATGGCGTTATGAGCCAGAAAACAGTGAACATACCCCTGATCCTAATAATGCCACTGATGGTGATATTTTAATTGCGTGGGCATTATTAAAAGCTGGTGAAAAATGGAATGATGAAAGTTATCTTTCAGCCTCTGATTCTATTCAGCACGCTATTTTAGAGCACACCTTAGTTAAAACAAAAAACTATACCGTTTTACTACCGGGTATTAATGGTTTTAAAACACCGGAAGAAATTATTATTAATCCATCTTATTTTATTTTTCCGGCATGGAAAGATTTTTACCGTACAAGCAAAGATGTTCGCTGGAAAGCGTTAATTAATGATAGCCAATCTTTGCTAAGAAATATGCACTTTGGTGAATATCAATTACCAACAGATTGGGTGAGTTTATATCCTGATGGAAAAATAGAGCCTAGTGAGAAATGGCCAGCACGATTTAGCTTTGATGCAATACGTATTCCGCTGTATTTAGCTTGGGCACATGATGAATTAGCTTTACAACCCTTTGTGCAATATTGGCAACAATTTGATCGTTATAAAACCCCAGCTTGGGTCAGTATTGATGGCCAAGAGCGTGCGGAATATAACCTCACACCAGGTATGATGGCGGTGAGAGATTTAACAATGAAAACCCCAATTGAAGATGTTGATTTAAGTAAAGATACGGATTATTACTCTTCCGCTTTACATTTATTAGCAGCATTTGCTCAAAACGGGCAATAAGTATTTTTAATTAAAAATTATAGATAGCTTAAATTACTTTTAATTAATAGGTTAATTAAGTTATCTATTTTGTTTATGGCAATAATGATAAAAATAAAAAAAGAGATAACTCCCTGAATTTATTTCTATTAGTTTACGTGGTTATTATTTGTTTTCGCTATCTCTATTTATTTATAACGCTATGTTTTTAAATAATAAATAAACTTTAAACCATGATCTAAGAATAATTTATTTAATGATATTTATGCTAAAGTTATCTCAGTGACTTAATAGTGTTATTAATATAATTTCTCATCAATAATAGAGGTGGATAAATGAAAGTTTCAGCACGCAATCAGTTAGTTGGTAAAGTTATTGATATTATTGAAGGTGCCGTTAATAGCGAAGTGATTTTATCTTTAGCGCATGGTGAAAAACTTGCCACAATTATTACTAAAGAGAGCTGTGACAGTTTAAAGATCAAAAAAGATGGCGAAGCAATTGCCATCATTAAAGCACCGTGGGTTGTCTTAGCACTACCTGATTGCGGTTTAAATTTCTCTGCGCGTAACCAATTTGCAGGTAAAGTAACTCAAATCGCACAAGGCGCAGTGAACTCGACCGTTCATTTAGAAACAGCTAAAGGCTTAGAACTGACAGCTGTTATTACAAATGAAAGCTTACAAGAGATGAAGTTGGCAAAAGGCAGTGATGTTTTAGCATTAGTGAAAGCATCTAGTGTGATCGTTGCAACGCGTAAATAATAGTATTCAATCTTTTGAGATAATAAGTTTAGAGATAAAAAAAGAGGCTAAATAACTAGCCTCTTTTTCGTTGATATTAATCAGATTTTTAATCCCGATCATCCATTATTTAAGTGACAAAAATTAATCATCAGCGACACCTGCAACTTTCAGAGTGTCGTAAATATAATTTTTATAACTGTTAATTAATTTTTCGTCTTCACAGTCATTTAATTTACCTTCACATAAGTGTCGCATTTGAATATTGGCTTTATAGAAAGGTGATAATGGTAAACGTGCGCGCTCCAGTATCATGCCACCTAAGAAGCTAATATCCGTTAACTCACCCGTTGAAAGTGACGCACCTTGCGTTAGGTTGTCTCTCAATGTGAATTGAGTGATATGTGCAGGGTTAGTAAATGGTGATTGGTAATTATTTAATTCAATATTAGGTTGATGATCACCAAAATAGAGAAACATTGTCGGTTTTTCTCTTTGGGCGACAAAATTAGAGAAATCTTTAATTGCCGGATCGCTGGTAATAATTTTTTCCATATAGTGGCTAAATTTACCCGGTGCATTACTGCTTTCTGTTTGACCCGTAATTTGGTAATCATCAGTATGAGATTCATCATAAGGGCCATGCTCATACATCGTTAATGAAAATATAAATAAAGGTTTATCTGTTCGTTTTTTAAGAACTTCCTCGATATAACCCAGCATATCTTGTGTTGATATTTTCCAAAGATTTTCTTCCAAATGCCCAGGATAACCTAACTCTTGTGGTTGGATAATTTCATCAACACCCATTTGCTCATAAGCATAACCAGCATGATAAGCACTGCGATTAAATGGGGTGAGTAAAACCGTGTAATAGCCTTCAGCTTTGAGTTGGCGGAATAAACTTTCATTAAGATTATCGACAACAAAATAGAATACCGAATTCTTACGGGCACCAAAATCGTCAGTATTTAATCCAGTTAAGATGGAAAACTCAGAAAGCCAAGTACCACCACCAAAGGTTTGTACACGTAAAGGGCTTTGAGCACTCACACCTTCATCTTTTTGGAACATGAATAAATTAGGTAATGCGAGATCTTTATCAAATTGATAAATGGAAGGATTAACCGTCGATTCTTGTAATAAAACGATGATATCGGGCTTTATGTCAGTTTGTGTCTCAGGTAATGCCGTTTTATTTGCTTTTTCAAGGAAGTAATCAGCACTTTCTTTAAAATAAGGAGGGTGATATGTCGTTTGGTAACCAGACATAATCAAATTAGTGACGGTACCGCGGCCACCAGGTAATGTGCCTTCCCATTCAGCTTGCCACTTTTCAACAGTAAAATGGATAGTAATGACGCCAACAACCATTAGCAGTAAGCTACTTATGCGTAAAGCTGGGCGTGATCTTTTGGAAAAACGCCAAGCAATCAACATATTAATAAGAAGCCATATTAGCATTGCAACCAATGCCACACCGGCTTCCCAATAATGTCCTAATGTCCCTAAATTCGAGCTATCAAAAGCTAAATCAAAGTCAGAGAACATTAATGTCTCTTTGTAATAATGGACTTTAAGTTGGTTAATAAACTTAGTGATCAGGAAAAGCGTACCTGTTGTAATGACAGAAAATAAAATACGTCCTGATAAAATAAAGAAAAGAGAAAAAAGAATAAAATAAGCACCTACAGAGAGTAGGGCTGTATAAATAAGGCTCGCTTTTTCAAAAACAATAAACAGAGAGCCAATAAGAATAAGTGCAAGGTAAGCACTTCCTAATAGTTTTTTCATATCTCTTCCGAGTATAGCCATAAAGAATGGGATTTAAATTTTACAAATATTGTAGGCGATAACCTTAATTAGACTGAATAGATTATTCAGCCTAATTATATTCTTTATTTAGAATAGCCCTTTATCTCGTAAAATATGAAGATCTTTTTTGCGCCGTGTAAAACCTGTACGGTCAAAATATTCTAGGATTTGTACTGCTAATTTACGCCCTACAGATAATTCATCACGAAAATCCGCTGCGGTGACACTGCCATTACTCTCATTATATTTCACAATAATGGAGGCGAATTTTTCTATAGATGTATGGGTATAGTAGCGATCAGCAATAATTGGGATAATTAAACCTAACTGTGCGGCTTTGCGTAATAATGAGCGAATTTCTTTTTCATCATTTTTCATTTCATTGGCAAGATCACGTACCCACCAAGGTTCAGATTGCTCAAAATAGACTTTAGCATGTTGCCATAACGCATCTTGTTCTGGAGAAAAAGCAAGACCATGGGTGGGAAGGTGAAGCCAACCTCGACTTTGGCTAATTGCACCATCTTTTCGTAATTGATCAATTAGGTGATAAACCAACTCATCATGATAAGTTGGTAGCGCCATACGTTTTAAACGTGAACGTCCGATGCCCATTTGATCATTATGTTGTTGGTGATATTCCTCAAGTGTATTGAGTAATTTTTGTTTTGCATTATCAGCATTTTCTTTAGAAATAATAACGCCAGCAACGTTAATTAGATCAAATGTTTCTAGTAGCTGAGTGAGCGCACTTTCAGTTAATTGCTGAGCCCAAGCAAACTGATTTAGAGATAATTCACCTTTTGGTAAACATAACGCTAAATTGGCACTGACACTATCAGCATTATCTAGTTGATGTAGCCAAGCTAAGAACTCACTTTGTCGTTTGCCTCTACGTGGCGAATGCAAATGTAAGATTTTCGCTGCGGCTAATGTACGTTGGGCACTAATATCACGTAAAATAAGCCTGTCGTTATCCACCAGCCAAAGTGGTTCATCAAGAATAAGCTCAGCTAATTGAGGTGTTTCGTTAGCATCATTTAAGAGCGCAACACGGCCTGTAATATGGCGAGTACCGTGATGAATATGTACAGGCTGCCAATGCTTTAAAGGTTCATCAGCGATTAAACTGACTAAGATTTTATGGGCTTGGTAGTTAGGTTCTTGAGAGAGCAACCAATCGCCACGAGAGACATTATCTTTACTGACATCTCCAGTGAGATTAATGGCAATACGATGACCGGCTCCAGCACTTTTTACTGGTTGATTTTGTGCGTGTAATGCTCTGATCCTTACCGGTTTATCAGCACCTGTTAGCCAAAAAGTATCACCAATAGCTATTTGCCCAGCGAGGGCGGTACCCGTAACGACTAATCCCGCCCCTTTAATACTAAAAACGCGGTCTATCGCTAAGCGAAAGCGTTTATGCCATTGGGGGTGTTGTTGCTCTTGTTGATGAAGGTTAACAAGATAGTCACGAAGCGCTGGAATACCTTCACCTGAAGGGGCTGAGGTGACAAAAATATCAGGTTGTTGCCAGCCTAAATTGGCTAATACATCAGTTGTTTGTGAACGAACTTCTTCAATCCGTTCGGGCGTAACACGATCTGCTTTAGTGAGAATAACGGTAACTTGAGGACAGCCAGCAAGGCGTAAAATAGAAATATGTTCAATGGTTTGGGCCATAACACCATCGTCACAAGCCACAATTAACAGTGCATGAGAGATCCCACCAACGCCAGCAAGCATATTGGAAAGAAATTTTTCATGACCGGGCACATCGACAAAACCAATAGACGTTCCGTCATCTTGACGCCAATAGGCATAACCTAAATCTATGGTCATGCCTCGTTTTTTCTCTTCAGGTAAATGAGTAGTATCTACCCCAGTAATGGCCTGTATAAGTGTGGTCTTTCCGTGGTCTACGTGACCTGCTGTCGCAAAAATCATAGTAAAAGTGCCTGTATTAATGCATTTTCATCCTCAAGACAGCGCAGATCAAGCCACAGGCGACCATCAGTAATTCGACCAATAATCGGCTTTTCTAAATTACGCCAATGCGCAGCTAGCGCATCTAACTGGCTACCTTTTCCATCTTTGGCTTCAAAGGTAAGTGCTGCACTTGGTAAACTTTCAATAGGTAACGAACCACTGCCTATTTGAGAAGCACATGAGGATATCGTGATATGGTAGTTATCCCCATAATATGCCTGAAAATGAGGCAATAACCGTTGCGCCATATCATTAATTTCTGTTTGTGTCCGAGTTAACAAACGTAATGTCGGAATTTCAACTACCATTTTTTCTGGTTGCTGATAAAGGCGTAATGTGGCGCCTAATGCCGCTAATGTCATTTTATCAACACGTAATGCACGCTTTAAAGGGTGGCGCTGAATAGCCTCAATCCACACTTTTTTACCAAGGATTATCCCTGCTTGTGGGCCACCTAATAATTTATCACCAGAGAAAGTAACAAGATCGATACCTTGTTGTAGATAATCTTGAGGCATCGGCTCTGAAGGTAAACCTAAAGCAGCTAAGTTAGTCATTGAGCCACTGCCTAAATCGATAGCGGTAGGTAAATTCATCTCTTTACCTAAAGCGGCTAATTCATCACCATGAACTTCTGCGGTAAAACCTTGAATAGCGTAATTGCTGGTATGAACTTTCATCAGCAATCCCGTATTTTCATTAATGGCGTTACGATAATCTTTAAGATGAGTGCGATTTGTTGTACCCACTTCTTTGAGTGTACAACCCGCTTGTGTCATCACATCAGGGATACGAAAAGCACCACCAATTTCCACTAATTCACCACGGGAAACCACGACTTCTTTATTGGGTGCAACAGTTGCAAGCATCAATAAAACGGCGGCAGCATTGTTATTAACAATACAGGCATCTTCAGCCCCCGTTAATTCACATAACAAATCTGCGATAGCGCGATCACGGTGTCCTCTTGAGGCACCATCGAGAGAATATTCTAAGGTTGCAGGGGCGCGCATAACTTGGCTAACGGCTTCGATAGCAGATTCAGCCATTAATGCTCGGCCTAAATTAGTGTGTAAAACAGTCCCTGTTAAATTGAAAACAGGTTTAATTGACGATTTTCGTTGTAATGTAATGCGATTTTGTAATTCATTCGCCCACTGGTTATGCCATGCTGGTAGGTTATTATCTTGGCGAATAATGATACGCGCTTCTTCTTGTAACTTTCGTAAATGCTCAGTAATAAATGTCTGACCATAAAAAGTAACTAAAGCCTGAATTTCTTCTTGATGCAGCAACTTATCAATAGACGGTAGCTGGCTGTAAAGTGAGCGCGTATCATTTGTCATACTAGTACCTAATTATTATTCATTTGGGAACAGGAATGGGTTAATGCTACTACGAGCAAATCCTTCTTCTTCCATTTTTGCATCAAGAACAATAGACGCTAAATCATCAGCAACAGCATCAACATTGGCATCTTTTTCTTGATATAAAATTTTCAGATAGCTTCCACAGTCACCACAGCTTTCTGCTTTAACTGGAGCATTTTCACTGTCTAATGACCAGTAATTTAATTTACCTGTTAGCTCACAGTTGGTGCATTTAATACGCACAACATGCCACTCGGTTTCACATAAATTACAATGTAAATAGCGTAAGCCTTGTGTTGTTCCGATTTGTACCATGCTTGTCACTGGCATACTGTTACAAACAGGACAGAATTGGCGATTTTCACCATATTCTGTTTTTGCTTTACCTGGGATATTAGAGGCCAATTGTGCCCAATAAAGGGATAATGCAGACCAAATAAAGACTGATTTATCCGCAGATACTTTTGAATATTCATCATTAAGTAATGCTGTCGCCATCTCTTCTAATTCAGTTTCAGAAGCTTTAGATAGGTTTTCTAATGTGATAGTGACACTTTCTGGTACAACTGGACGTAATTCAGCAATAATCGAGACTAATAAAGCATGCCAATGTTTACTACGTTTGAATGTTTTTTTATCTAAAGGTGCAATACCCGCTTGCTGTGTGAGAAGTGGCGCAAGATCAATGACTAATGGATTGTCATGGAGTGCTTTTTCTTGAGCCTTAGCAATTTCAGCTGCAAATTCAAGGTAGTCTGCAAAAGGATTATCTTTTGCAAGTGTTTGAAAACGTTCAGCACGACGTTGATAAAGGTTTTTTAGATTAGGGAATAATACCGGTGGAATGAAACTAATCCCTTTTTCTGATTGCTCTTTACCTAATTGCTCTTTAGGAACGATGCGAATACTCATAACGTTCTATCTTCCTATTATCTTAAATTTTATAGTGAATACCCACAGGGTTTGGCTTCAGAATAAATCAAATACAGACATGAAGCCATGACAGTGGGTAATAATAGCGTGATTTTATTGTTTTTTTACGCCTTAAAACCAGACGTAAATTGAATAAAAAACGGAGGCTAACAAGCCTCCGTTTGTTCAGAAATACACTTTAGGGCATTATTTCTGTGACTGCTTTTCGGCTTCTTTTTTCTCTTCTTCGAGAATTTCACGATACCAACGAGGGTGATGCTTTTTAGCCCAACCACGAGTTACCCAGCCTTCAATCATGCTACGAATTGAACCTTTCACCCAGAACGCCGCATAAGCATGAACAAATACGGTGATTATCAGTAAGATTGCTGATAATGAGTGGACTAATAAGGCAATTCGGATCACTGGGATCGAGAAATAATCTGCGAAATAAGGACGCCAAATAATAACACCACTGACTGTTAGTAAGATCAGGCTGATACTTAATGTCCAGTAAATGCCCTTCTGACCTAAGTTGTAGTGGCCAATATCACCAGCTTCTTCATTTTGCAGTACTTTATGAATGTTTTTAGCCCAGACTAAGTCATCTTTATCAATAAAGTTGTGCTTCAGATATCTGAAGAACATAAAGAGAAAGAGAAACGCCATCACGCTACCCACGAATGGGTGTAATAAACGCGACAGTTCTGGTGTACCTAAAATATTCATAAACCAGTTCAGAGATGGGAAGAAGAAACCCAATCCGCTGATAGCAGTAAACAGAAATACAATCACTACTAACCAATGGTTAATACGTTCAGAAGCGGTGTGGCGAAGAATTTTATCGCCTTTCTTCTTCATCATTTCTGCTCCTCCTTATTCACAGAGGTCTGTGTTTTAGAAGATGCTTCCATCTCTTTGAGCGCTTCTTCTTCATCTTCTTCAGTTGTACGGTTTGGACCGACACCTAAATAATGGAAAATTGCACCCGCGAAGGTTGCGGCAAAACCAACTGCTGCTAATGGTTTCCAGATACCTTTCCAGAATTTAACGGTTGAGCTAATTTCTGGGTTTTCTGGTAAACCATGATACAGGTTTGGTTTGTCAGCATGATGGAGAACATACATCACGTGTGTACCACCCACACCTTGTGGATCGTAAAGACCAGCGTTGTCATAACCACGAGTTTGCAGTTCTGAAACACGTTCGCTTGCAAGATTGATCATCGCTTCTTTCGAACCAAAATGAATCGCTCCTGTAGGACACGTTTTCACACATGCAGGCTCTTGGCCGACTTCAACACGGTCAACACATAACGTACATTTGTAAGCACGGTTATCTTCTTCGTTAATGCGAGGCACGTCAAAAGGACAACCAGCAATACAATAACCACAACCAATACAGTGTTCTGATTGGAAATCAACAATACCGTTAGCGTATTGAATGATGGCACCTTCTGCTGGGCAAGCTTTTAAACAGCCTGGGTCAGCACAGTGCATACAACCGTCTTTACGGATCAACCATTCCAGCTTGCCATTCTCTTCAACTTCAGAGAAGCGCATTACTGTCCATGATTTTGCCGTTAAGTCAGTTGGGTTATCGTAAACACCAACGTTAGTGCCAATTTTATCGCGAATATCGTTCCATTCAGAACAAGCAACCTGACAGGCTTTACAGCCGATACAGGTTGTTACGTCGATAAGTTTTGCCACTTCTTCCTTGTAATCCCGCACATGAGGTGCGGGAGTAAGAGAATTGGTGGCAGAGCGACGAATAATGTCTTGGGATTGCAGTGACATAATTTATCTCCTTACACCTTTTCCACATTAACAAGGAACGCTTTAAACTCAGGCGTTTGTGTATTTGCATCACCAACAAATGGCGTTAACGTATTAGCAATAAAGCCTTTGACTGCAACACCTTCAAAGCCCCAGTGGATAGGAATACCAATGGTATCTACTTTACGACCATCCACATCAAGGGTTCTAATACGTTTAGTCACCACAGCTTTGGCCTTGATATAACCACGTTTTGAGCTGACTTTAACGGTATCGCCTTGAACAATGCCTTTTTCTGCGGCTAAACGCTCACCAATTTCAATAAATTGTTGTGGCTGAATAATCGCATTCAAGCGCGCGTGTTTAGTCCAGAAGTGGAAATGTTCTGTCAGACGATAAGTTGTACCGACATATGGGAAATCTTCTGCTTTACCCATATCTTTCCAGTCATCTTTAAAGATACGTGCTGCTGGGTTTGAAATCACATTTGGATGCAGAGGGTTAGTACCCAATGGTGTTTCAATTGGCTCATAGTGCTCAGGGAATGGACCTTCTGCCATCTTATCGATAGCAAACAGACGTCCCATACCTTCCGGCTGCATAATAAATGGACCAACATCAGAACCCGGTGCAGCGTTGCTATAGTCAGGTACATCAATACCTGTCCATTTGCTGCCATCCCATTCGATTAATTTACGTTTAGGATCCCATGGTTGACCTTGTGGGTCTGCCGATGCGCGGTTATAAATAATGCGACGATTAAGAGGCCATGCCCATGCCCAACCTAATGTATTACCTAATCCTGATGGATCGGAGTTATCACGGTTAGCCATTTGGTTGCCTTTCTCTGTCCAGCTACCTGCGAAGATCCAGCAGCCACTTGCTGTGGTACCATCATCACGTAACTGAGCGAACGAGCTAAGCAGTTGACCTTTTTTCAGAATGATATTGCCATCAGCGTCTTTTAAATCGACTAATGCTCTACCATTACTTTCTTGTGCAACTTCTGAGGATGTTGGATTATCAGGATCAAAGTAATCCCAAGTCATGTTCAACACCTGCTCTGGCATCGCGCCGCCTTCTTCTTTGTAGAGTTGGCGTAAACGATGGAAAATACCAGATAAAATCTCAGCATCAGGGATAGCAACACCTGGGGCATCTCCCCCTTTCCAGTGCCACTGTAACCAGCGACCAGAGTTAACGATAGAGCCGTCTTCTTCTGCGAAGCAGGTTGTTGGCAGACGGAAGACTTCTGTCTGGATATCTGCTGTTTTAACGTCGTTCTCTTCACCGTGGTTCTGCCAGAAACACGAAGTTTCAGTGTTTAGCGGATCCATTGTGATAAGGAATTTCAGTTTTGATAATGAACGAACAACTTTGTTCTTATTCGGGAATGATGCAACTGGGTTAAAGCCTTGGCAGATGTAACCGTTGACTTCACCTTTATCCATCATGTCGAAGTATTGTAGAACGTCATAAGGTTTGTCCCACTTAGGTAACAGTGAGAAGCCCCAATCATTATCACGTTGAGCATTATCTCCATAGAATGTCTTCATCATGCTGACGAAGAATTTAGGATAATTGCCCCAGTAGTTAACTTGTCCCGGTACTGTCGCTTTTGGCGTATTCGCAGCTAAGTAGGTTTCTAATGAAGTCTGCTTATCAGAAGGCAGAGTCATATAGCCTGGCAAGCTTTGAGATAATAGACCGAGGTCAGTTAAGCCTTGAATATTGGAGTGACCACGTAGTGCGTTAACACCGCCACCAGCCATACCCATATTACCTAACAGTAATTGGATCATTGCCATGGTACGAATGTTTTGGGCACCAACAGTATGTTGAGTCCAGCCTAATGCATACAGGAAAGACGCTGTTTTATCTTTCGCTGCTGTTTCAGCAATATATTCACAGACTTTTAAGAAATCATCTTTTGGTGTACCACAAATCTGAGTAACCACATCAGGCGTGTAACGGCTAACGTGTTGTTTTAACAGATTCCAGACACAACGAGGATGTTGTAATGTGGTGTCGCGTTTTGCGAAACCATTTTCATCCATCTCGTAGTTCCAAGTGGTTTTATCATATTTACGTTTTTCTGCATCATATCCGCTGAATAAACCATCATCAAAGTGATAGTCTTCACGGACAATCAAGCTAGCATTGGTATAAGCCTCAACGTATTCTTTTTGATATTTCTTATTTTCGAGCAGATATAAGATAACGCCCGATAAGAACGTAATATCAGTACCAGAACGAATAGGCGTATAGAAATCCGCAACAGCCGCAGTACGGGTGAAGCGAGGATCAATAACAATGAGCTTGGCGTTATTATGGATTTTAGCTTCCATCGCCCAGCGGAATCCCACAGGGTGCGCTTCTGCCGCATTACCGCCCATAACGACGATAAGGTTGGCGTTTTTCATATCAACCCAGTGGTTGGTCATCGCACCGCGACCAAATGTTGGAGCAAGACTTGCTACCGTTGGTCCGTGTCAGACACGCGCTTGGTTATCGACAGCTAGCATCCCAAGAGCTCTTGAGAATTTCTGAGTTAAAAACCCAGTTTCATTGCTTGCTGCAGAGGCGCAAAGCATACCCGTTGTTAACCAACGGTTGACTTCTACACCTTCTTTATTGAATTTCTGGAAGTTGGCATCGCGGTCTTTTTTGATTAAGCGCGCAATACGATCAAACGTTTCTTCCCATGAAAGTTTTACCCATTTATCCGAGCCGGGTGCACGGTATTCTGGGTGTTTTAAACGACCTTCACTGTGGATGAAATCCACAAGACCAGCACCTTTAGGGCATAATGCACCGCGGTTTACTGGATGGTCTGAGTCACCTTCAATATGGAATATTGTTTCTTTTGCGTTTTTCGCGCCATCGCCCAGACTATACATTAATAGTCCACAACCGACAGAACAGTACGTACAGGTATTGCGGGTTTCGCGGGCTCTCAGTAGTTTATACTGACGCGAGCCTGCTAGCGCAACTGCTGGTGCAAAACCGAGCGCCGCCGCTGTAGTACCTGCCATACCGCCAGCACAGATCTTAAAGAACTGTCTTCTGCTGACCTGCATGGGGTCTCTCCTCATCATACATTGCTTTTACTGACTCTGATTTTCTTCACGAAAATGGAGCTGATTGTTTTTTTATTCCTATTATCCTTAATAGGATCAGGTTCATTGCCTGATAGGTAGTGTAAAATCGTTTTACCCATATTGTTATTATGTATTAATAAATTTAGGAATTCATCTTATGGATGAAACAAAATCGACAAAATTGTTAACTAAACGTGTAATCATTGGCGTAGATCAAACAATTGTGCAACACAAAGGATCGCTTAACAGACAAGAAGACGATTATATTGCACTCGAAGTTCCTGTTGCATTAGTGTACAACGGAATTTCTCACGTTGTTATGATGGCAAGCCCTAAAAATTTAGAGTTGTTCGCTGTCGGATTTTCTTTATCCGAAGGCATTATAAAGTCTTCTAATGAAATTCGCAGTATTGAAATTGTTGAAAATTGTAACGGGGGCATTGAAGTTCAAGTTGAATTATCAAGCCGACGTTTTATGGGATTAAAAGAGCGACGCCGTAATATGACCGGGCGTACAGGTTGTGGGATTTGCGGAACGGAGCAACTTGAAGAGATTTTTCGTCCTATTACGCCATTACCTTTTACACAAACATTTTCACTTTCAAATCTTGATAAATCATTAGAGCAGATGACAACCGTTCAAGAAATTGGTGAATTAACCGGCTGTACTCATGCGGCTGTTTGGTTATCACCAGAGGGGGAAATGCAAGGTGGCTGTGAAGACGTTGGTCGTCACGTCGCACTTGATAAGCTTTTAGGCATGAAAGCACAAGAGCAATGGAGTGAAGGTGCGGTATTAGTCTCTAGTCGAGCCAGTTATGAAATGGTGCAAAAAGCGGCGATGTGTGGTGCCGAAATATTATTTGCAGTTTCTGCGGCAACCTCTTTAGCTGTCGAAGTCGCTAATAAATATAATGTGACGCTGGTGGGCTTTTGTCGTCGAGGAAGAGCAACCGTGTTTACTCATCCACAACGACTGACTGATTAATGAGCATGAAACACATTAAAATAGGTGTAATGACTATATATTCTCGCATTACACCTATTTGATCTTTCACTTTATTTATATTTATGACCACAGTTTACCTAGTGTGTAATCCCATTCTTGTGGCTTAATCGGAATGCGCCCTGCATTTGGAGTAAAGGTCATTTCGCTAAATATAAGTCTATTTTCAGACATTAAAAAATCAACACGGCAATAATTAAAGTTATCAGCCATTTTTGTGGCTAACTGCAACATTTTTTCAAATTGGATTGGTTTTTCAACTGGTTCTGGCGTGTTGGGATCTTCTAATGTGAAGGGTTGTAGCCGCCAGTCTGTATCATACACATTTATATACTCATTTCCTTTGGTGTCAGAGATATCAATCTCGGCATAATGAGGTTGACCATGAAAGCAATGAATACGACAAGTTGTTGGGATCATTGGGCTTTGTGTATTGAATAAATCAATATATTCTTCACAAAGAATTTGAGGTTTTATATTTTTGTAGTGCCATTCTCGCGTTACTGGATAGAGGTTACGTTTTAAATGAAAATGGAGTTTTTTCTTTGCTTTTTCAAAATCAAAGGTTGATTTATCAAGGCATATCACTGTACTTCCGCTGTCATGATTGCATTTTAATACAAAGCGTGGAGGGAGTTGAGAGATATCTATTTCATCAGGGTATGAATAAGTTTTAATAATAGGAACAAGATAAGATGGGCCTATTTTATCTATCACATAGTCTCTCACTTTAATCTTATCTGCTAAACGCGTATAAATTGGATTTCTATCAAATAACATACGTGCATTGATTTTTTCATTAAGTGATGTTGGTATTTTAAAATTAGGTTGATAACCTAAATTACGAATAAACTTATTCTTTAAATACACACGATCAGGTAATGCGATAGTACGAAATTGTTTGAAATAATATTCTATAATTTTCATAAGCTAATTTATATATGTGTTTATTTTTTATATTAAGAAATAATTAAATTTATATTAAAGGAGTATTAATTTAGCAATGTAGTGGTAAGGTTTTAAATGAGTAATATAAAAACAATATCTATTTTTAATTTTTATTAACATGGATATCAATACGTCAACATAGAGAGTATTGGCTGGAATTATTTTAAATTAATATAAAAATAGCGACATTAAGAGATAATTAATAAACGTAAAGATTGATTAAGAATATATTAATTAGGCGACCACTTGGTTATATGAATAGGTTTATCCCAGTTATTAAAGCGTAATCCTTTGCCAGTTCTATTTCCGTGAGCATCTAATATTTCATAGTATTCTTCAACGATTTGACTACGACCACGTTGCCATTCATTGGTTGTTGCAAAAGGATCGATTAAATAGATATCACCGACAACGGTATATAGCTCACCTAAATAGCGAATTTTTTTTGTACTGCTATTTGAATAATGAGAAAACATAATTTGGTAGGTTTTATAGTGTTCAGGTTGACCATAAGGGCCATATTTCATTGCAATATAACGAATGCCTTGATGATCAGAGTGGTTTGTACCACCAGGAACAGGCATATCAGGGGTGATATTAAAAAGAGTATACCGAGAGCTTGCCGTAGGTTGTCTTAATGCTTGTCGATAGCTTTGTGTATCAAGCCCTGTGGCGTTCCATGTTCTGTCCACCAGTCCATTTCCTGCAAAACAGGAAACAGAGGATCCTAATAATGAAAGAATTATAAATAGGAACTTAGCAAACATAAATACTCCTTTATTGCCATTATGATGCCAGAAAATAAGGTATCTATTCCGTGAAACAGAGATGTAGAACCCGGTTATTTCTTGCTGTAACCCCTATCGATTCCAAATGGTTATTTAAAAGAAAAAATAAGTGATTGTATTTTGAGCAAAAAATACGTTTTTATAATGAGAGAATATGAGAGTTAATAGGTGAAAACGTATGAATACATTCCAAACATTGCGTGTCGCGACAGTACAGTTTCAACATAAGGCGAACGATAAAACTAATAATTTAGCGAAAATTCATCAGTTTATTGATAAAGCGGCGACTGAAAAGGTAAATATTTTAGTTTTTCCTGAAATGTGTATTACGGGGTATTGGCATGTTCCTAAATTATCAGATCAATCAGTGTATGCATTAAGTGAAAGAATTTCGGATAGTAGATCATTAGCATTAATAAAACAAAAAGCGATAGAGCATCAGATGGCGATCGGTGTTGGGTTAATCGAACGGGATGAAGATAACTCTCTTTATAATACATGGGTTGTTTGTATGCCTGATGGTTTATTACATAAACATCGTAAATTACATGCCTTCGAACATCCGATCATCAATAGTGGTGAGCAATACACTGTATTTGATACCCCTTGGGGGATCAAAATGGGGATACTCATTTGCTGGGATAATAATTTGGTTGAAAATGCGCGAGCTAATGCATTATTAGGTGCTGATATTTTGCTAGCACCTCATCAAACGGGAGGCACAAATTCATGTAGCCCATATAGCATGAAGCCCATTCCTATGGCTCTTTGGAAAAATAGACATCAAGATCCACAATCATTACAAGATGCTTTTCAAGGAGAGCATGGACGAGGTTGGTTAATGCGTTGGTTACCAGCAAGAGCCCATGATAACGGGATGTTTGTGCTCTTTAGTAATGGAGTTGGGCGAGATGAGGAAGAAATTCGCACAGGTAATGCGATGATTATTGATCCTTATGGGAGGATCGTAAAAGAAAGCTGCGCCATTAACGATGATATGGTAATTGCCGATATTGACCTTACATTATTAGAAAACTCTACAGGAAGACGCTGGCTAACAGGGCGAAAGCCTGAACTGTATTCGATTTTGACAACGACATTTGGTAACGAGCAAGATCCTATTTCGGTGCGATTTGGTAAAGCATAATTTAATAAAAAAACAGCTCACATTTTGTTAGCTGTTTTTGTTTTGGCTAGAGAATAATCTCAAAGAAAGATAGAACACTTTATTTATCAGCTTGTTGGTCTTGGTTATTAATTTTATTTATTTATTCTATGATAGAATAATAAAAGGAAAAACTATGTGGGATTAATGATTAATCATGGATACTCGTTTATTGAACGCATTTGTTGTACTGGCTGAAACTGAACATTTTGGTGAAGCATCAGCAAGGCTTTGTATTAGTCAGCCTGCACTCACTAAACAAATAAAAACATTAGAATCTCAATTGGGTATTACTCTTTTTCAACGTGGGCGCCAAGGTGCAAAACTTACCCTAGAAGGGCAATATTTACTCAATCAATGTCAATCAGTATTAAGAGAAGTTTATCTTTTAGAAAAACAGGCTCGCCAATTAATTGAGCCTCAAAAGATCGAGCTTTATGCTGGGTTTGGTTTGTCATCATTAAGTTTTATTACCCCTTTATTGGCTAAGTTTAAGCAAGATTATCCAGATATTACGGTTCATATTGATGATATGCCCTCTAATATAATGGAAGAGAAATTACTTTTAGGGGAATTGGATTTAGCTTTTTCACGTTTGCCGATTTCTGAGCCATTAAAAGGTCTCCAATTAGCACAAGAGAGACTAATGTTAGCTGTTCCAATACAAAATATTACGGTATTAGAGGTGGATGATAATCCATTACACTATTTTGAGACGCTTGGGCTTATTCAACTTGTGCCTGAAAAAGGAAAAAAGCTTTATCAGCAGATCCATGATTTTTTAAAATATCATCAAATAAAGCCTCGAGTATTACAACAATCACAAGATATTCAAACACAATTGGCGTTAGTTGCAGCAGGTTTGGGGGTAGCTCTTGTTCCTAAAAGTGCAGAACTTATCTGTGATAAACAAAAAGTAACACTATTACCGCTTTCTGGTTTATATACACAATGGGAAATAGGTATTATTTGGAATAATAATATTAAAAATAAAGATCGTGATCTTCTTATAAATATAATTTCTTAGGGAATAAATAAAATCTGATGAATGAAAATAATTTTTAATTTTAGTGATGATTATATTTTCAATATATAACCTTATAGTAAAGATAAAACACCTAATAAATATTAATTAGTTTTAAAACAAAGTGATTTAATTAATTGCGAGATTGCTCACAAAAAATAACATAAAATAATAATGACTTTTTAACGTGTTTTAATAAAAAGTTAAATTAAAACATCATATTAAATTTATCTCCCTGACATAAATAAGGCTAATTAAAATCATTGTTATTAAAAAGAGTTATTTACAATGAAAGAGATTTATTTAATATAGTTCACCGACAACACAGCAAGCTTTATATTCGCCAGTGAAGTTGGAAAGATAAAATATAATTATCCCTGTAAGTGGCTACTTATTATTTTATTTATAATAAGTAGCCACACCCTCTAATGAATAATATGGAAATTATTATGAAAAAACTGAATAAAATAACTTGTGCGTTATTCGTATTAATGGGCACACATGCGGTGCAAGCTGAAATTCATTCTAATCAAAGCGGACCTTTAAACATCATGACAGTGGGAGCAAGTGATGCTGTTCAATACGGCTCTCATCAAATGCCTGGTGGAGAGCCGGGAGTTGGTATTAGCACAGTAGGAGGCGGGAAAAAAATTGGTTTTGCTTCGTTAACATCAGCAAGGATGAGTGGTGGAGCGGATAGTAATGGGATTTATACAGTCCAATCCAATCATCAACATAGTGATATGGGTGTTTTCCATTTTGCCAAAATTACTGATGCTAATGTCTATTTTGGTGACTGGGCAAAAACAACATCAACGACAGATGCGACACACCAAACCTATTATATCGGTAAAGATGTTACAACCACATTACCAACAGATAGCGCTACTTATACGGTAACGGGTATTAGTCAATATAGCGGCAGTAACTTACTGACTGGTACGTTTGATGTTGATTTTTCACAGAAGAAAATCGAAGGTTCGCTGACTAATAGTCAACGTACAGTTGATTTAGCAGGAGGAAATCTTTATACCGCAAATAATCAAGTGACGTTTTCTGCAGATGCAAATGAAGGGTCAACATCAGGGGTTGTTGAAGGCGCTTTCTTTGGTGAAAGTGCAGAGGCGTTAGCAGGTATTGTGGTGTTTAGTTCAGATCATAAAAAAGACATTAGTTTTGGTGGTACGAAAAATAGCAGTGACAGTGAATAAATGACAGCAGCATGGATGCTTCTTGATTTTTTCAAAAAAGATATTATAAATTTGTCTGGTAATACAATCGGTTAATTCTTTTAAAGTGGTATTAGTGGTCATTATGCTAAATGTTAGCAACAGATAATCTGGTATAGGGTTATCTGTTTTTTTTTATCTAAATTAAGCCGATTTAAAGGAATTGTTCTTTTGTTTTTATAAGGATATACCATGAATTATTATCGACCTTTAATAAGAGGGTTATTGGCTTTATTGCTTATTTTATTTTCATTTAATGGGAGTGCAAAAGAGAGCCGTGACAAGCCATTTTATTATCTTGAAACAACGAATACAGCTGAAATTGGTCAGCAACTTTATCACTATTTGCAACAACAACAGTGGCAAAAAGCAGAAAGATTATTGCTTTATTATCAACAACAACCCCAACATGAAGTATTACTTGTTAATTACGCAAAGGCGTTATTGGCACAAAATAGAGGTGATTTTTTAAACGCTGAATTTTATTATCAGCAACAACTTAAGCAAAAATCCGATTTTATCCCAGCCCAAACAGGATTAATTCAACTTTATTTTCATTTACGAGAATATAAAAAAGCACAGCAACAACTTAATCAACTGAGCAATATCGTTGATTTATCTAAAAATATTATCCAGTCTATTGAGTTTTATAAGGTTAAGTTAGCCTCTTATTTTCAAGGCCAACGTTTCTATCAACTTGGCTTTTTTTATGATGATAATATTAACCATGCACCTTACTTATCTGAAAAAATTATTTCTCAATCAACCCAAGGAAAAACGACGCTAAGAGGTGCAAAACCTATTGCATCTACAGGAATTACTCATTATTTTTCTTTTTATCAACCTTTTATTATTTATTCTCATCATACTTTTTCTTCTTATACTTATGCTCGATATATAGATTATCATTCTCACCGTAACGCCAATTTTTTTGCATTATATACACAACTGGGTTATCGCTATCAAAAACCGCAATATCAGTGGTCAATAACACCTTATTACGAAATAAAATCATCACGGGAACAATATGAATATCAAGCGTGGGGAAATGAAACACAGTTTTCTTATTTTATTAATAAAAAGCAAACTATTAATTTAAGTTTTGATTATAAAATAAAGAAATATCAAAAAGCGTTAAATAATTTAAATAGTAAGCGAGTAAGTTATAGTACTTACCATAACTATTATTTTAATAATAAAATGCAGTTAGTTAATCAATTAAATTATCAGTTAGATCGTAAAAAAAATACTTTATTAAATTATCAGCTGTATGGTATAAAAACTGGCGTTTATTATCCATTGTCAGTGAATTGGCATATCTCTCTTTTTTTACAGTATCAATTTAAATATTTTAATAACTATAACCCTTTATTAAAAAAGAGAAGGAAAGATAATGGTTTTATTTTTACAGCTAATATTAAAAATAAATCACCTTTTATTTTAGGGTTTTATCCCACAATAGAATTACGTTATACCCGAAGATTAAGCAATGTGGATTGGTTATATCAATATCAGCAACATGAAGTGTTATTTAAATTAGAAAAACAATTTTAATTAAATAAATAACTTCTTTTATTAATTGAATAGGTAAAACAATGCATGTAATGCTTTTTAGAAAGCGGAAAATTGTTTCAATCTTCGTTTCTCTATCACTATTTTCTCCTTGCTTTTATCTGCAAGCCAAAGAAGATAAAACCGATCTTGGTCATATTCAGATTTCTGATAATAAAGAAAAAGATAAACAAGGTTATTCACAAGTTTATGAGAAAGATGTTTCTAATGTTTATTTAGGAAAAGAGCTATTAGAGCGTTATCAAGGCGTTTCTCCTGCTGATTTACTAAAAAGTGCCATTGGCGTTTATAGTGGTGAAGCGCGTAATGGTGGGGCGCTTGACCCAAATATTCGGGGTATTCAAGGGCAAGGTCGAATACCCGTGACTGTAGATGGGACTGAACAGGCAATTACTGTTTATCGAGGTTATAGTGGTGCATCTAATCGTAATTATATTGATTCTAATCTGATTAGCAGTATCTATATTGAAAAAGGTCCCTCATTAACACCTGATATGAAAACGGGTATTGGTGGGGGTATTGCAGTAAAAACTTTAGATATTCGAGATATTGTGCCTATAGGTGATTCTTTTGGGATTAATTTTAAAGGAGATATTAGTAATAACTCCACACGATATAAAGAAGTCTATTTAGATATGCTCGGAGATTATCGCAATTATCCTTATTTCTATCATCATGGTTCAAGGGTCGTTGATCCTGCTTTAGAAATAACCCCTCAAAAAAATAAAGATTGGAATTTTCATGACCATTCATTTCGACTTGGGGTTGGTTTTGAAGAAGAAAAATTTAATTTATTATTTGCTTATGCATTACGAGAAAAAGGAAATTATTTAGCAGGAAAAAGAAATACAAAAGCTTATCTAGAAACGGATGATATGAAGGCAATCCATTCTATTGATTATAAATTAAGGCTAACGCCTTATGTTCCTTTTATTGCTCATATTTATCGTCCTGGAAATGAAGTCCCTAATACCTCCAGTCGTAATCGTTCCTTTTTAGTAAAAGGAACATTATTCCCTGAATCAACACATCGTTTTTCAATTAACTATCGATACACAGACTTACTGTTTGGCGATATTATGCCTCTGAGATTAGAGTGGGCTCGTTACGAAAAAAATGTCGTGACTCAATGGCCACTAGCAACGATTAATCAACAGGCGGGAATATTAACTTATCAGTGGAAACCAGAAGATAAGCAAGCGGATTTTCTGTTACGTTTATGGGGTAATTTAACTTCAGGGCATACGAATACTCGTGGTGGTGAACCCAGAGTCTCAATGGAGATTGATTATGACGAAAGGTATTTATCTAAATGGGATGCAAAAGTAGATACCCATTTTATTGATACAGCTTCTCTTTATCAAAAAAATAACCGCTATGGTGTGGATTTATCTTCTATATTTAAATTATCACCTCAATTTTCTATTTCATTTTCCAGTAATTATCAGTTTGAAAAATTAGACAGTGATGAATTGGAAGTACCTACAGGGCTTGATTTTGTTACCGCCGGGCGAGCAGGGCAGCGTCATGAAATTAATTTAGCCCTTTCCACAGATTGGAAGCCACTTTCTTGGTTAGCCATTACTGCGGGTGGGAAATACCATTATTATCATTTAACAGATACTTTTTTAAATAATAAGCGAAGGAATAACGTAAAAGGTTATGAGAAAACTCCCTCTATTAGAGGATATATAGTAAGTTATAAAAGAACATTGACACAGGAAGAGTGTTATTTAGTTGGCACTCTATGTGGAATTACGGAACAACAGTTACCAGAAAAATATAAAAGAGTAATAAGAGATCCTGAACTTAGAGAAAAAAGAAGGATAGTACAAGCGTATAAATTAACTCATCCAGAGTATGAAAAACTACCTGATAATATAAAAAAAGAAATTAATCGTAAAATAAAAATCTCAAAACAAATGCATTTTGAAAATAGAACATATCTCCGTGATGAGAATGGAAATGTTGTTTTCAACTCTACTACTATGAGACCAATGAAAACAGAGTTATTATATTGGGGTTTTGATGAATATGGAGAGTTATTAAAAAGCAATAATATTTTGTTAAACGGTTATATTAATATTAATGAAAAAGTACCTGATCCAATTACAGGTGAATTAGTTAATAAATATGAAATGGGCGTTTCTAATCCAATACCTATTTATCTTGATGATGATAAAGATAGTTTTGCACCAGAGGCCAGCTATCATCATGGCGCATTTTCACCCTTAGTGTCTGCGACGGTATATGCCAACGATATATTGCGTTTTTATGGACGTTATACTGAGCAGCTACGGTTACCCAGTTTATTTGAAGATACCAGTGGTTTTTCTGGGTCAAAAGCGCGTTATTACGGTTTTAAATTAAAACCCGAGCGTGCGAAAAGTACAGAATTTGGGGCTGTTTTCGATTTGACAGATTGGCTAAATGTTGAGCGCCATGCTGATATTAAAATAAATTATTTTCGTACCAATATTGAAAATGTGTTTGATAGAGATGCGAATTGGCAAATTAGGCAATTTGAAAAGCAAATATTAGAGGGGTTAGAGGTTCAAGCTCGCTTTGATAATGGCTTTATTTTTATGGATACGGCTTTAGTTTATAGCCATAAAAATAAAGTATGTGATAAAAATGCCTTTAGTAACTACGATCCTTCAGGGTTATTAGGTGTTAAACAATGTATGACGGGGGGTTATCCCGGTGGTTTTTTACGTACTTCTATCCAACCTAAATATTCGGTTAATTTACATTTAGGGACTCGTTGGTTCGACAATAAATTAGAAATTGGTAGTCGTTGGCTTTATTCATCAGAAGTGGAAAATAAAGATGAGAAATGGCTAAAAGAAAAATTACCGAGTCAGATGTATGGCAGAAATAATAACCCAATGCGTTGGGCAAAAGTCTTTACCGTTGATGCTTATATTAACTATCAATATAGCCCTAATTTATCTTTTGAAATAACAGGCAGTAATTTATTAAACGAATATTACATTGATCCTTTAACGCGATCAGGTATGCCTGCACCCGGAAGAACATTCCGATTAGGTGTGACAGCACAATTTTAATTAAAAGAGAGTAAGGAGCTTTTATTTATGTTGGCACTTTCTGTCAGGCATCCGTTTAATATTTATTATTGGCTGATTGGCATATCGTTAGTTTATATCGGCGTATTAAGTTGGGTGTTGCGTTCACTTTCTATGACAGAAAGTGCACACCATATTCATCAGCAACAAGAAAATACATTATCCGTTTACCAAGTGGTATTTTCATCACCTCAACAATCTACAGTGGTGCCTGAGCCGATTGAAAAAATTGAACCTCAAGACAGCGCCATTGTTTTACCAAGTTCAGAAAAAGGGGAGTTTGTTGAAGCACCAAAAAAAACACCTGAAAAAATAAAAGAAAAGCCCATACCTCTAAAACCAATTACACCCGTAAAAAAACAGGTGGTGCAAGAAAAAATAGAGCCGACAAAACAGCGTGATTTAGAAAGCCAAATAGCGCAAACAGCTTCAGAAGCCTCGGCAGAAAGCTTAACGCAACATACGGCAAGCTCGTTAGCAGGAAGAAGTCATGCGTTAAGCGAGAAAGGAATAGGGCAAGGTGAATCTGACAATCACTATATTAGTTCACTGCGCCGAGAAATAGAGCGTCATAAACGCTACCCATCACAAGCTCGTCGCATGCAACATGAAGGTCAGGTGGTGGTGAGTTTTTCACTAACATCAGAAGGTACAATTTCAAGGGTTGAGATAGAAAGTACCTCAGGTATTTCTTCTCTTGATAATGCGGCTATTGCTGCGGTTAAACGTGTAAAGCCCATAGGCCCTAAACCTGAAAACCTATTGAACCCTTTAATTGTCTCATTAGATTTTCAATTAAATTAGTGAGCTAGCGAAAGCACTTAAGTTGAATTTAGACTTAAGTGCTTTTTTATAAAGTTGTTTTTTGTGCACTCATTCGCATTTTTCCAATTACAAGCACATAAATGTTTGTTGTTAATGATATTGATTATGATTAACATTAATAATTATATTTATTATTTAAAGTAAAGCTTGCTTACTTGGAAATTAGTTATGTTTAAATCCGCTGTTTCTACTACCTTTTTTTTCCTTTTCTCTCTCTTTGTTAATACCGCTAGCGCTTCTGATGTGGGTGCAGATAGTGAATCTTGGCCTCGTACATTTACTAGCGTGGATGGTTCTAAAGTTGAAATAAAAGCAAAACCACAACGTATTTTATCTGCATCGGTTTCTATCACAGGGACATTACTCGCAATGAAAGCCCCCGTCGTTGCAAGTTCAACCGCAGCAAATGGGCAATATTTTGCTCAATGGGATAAAGTGGCAAAAGAAAGAGCGGTTGAAAAATTATGGTCAGCAGGCAGTGTTTCATTAGAGATGGCTTATCTTTATTCACCTGATTTAATCGTTGTTTCCGTAAATGGTGGTGATACGGTTTATCCACAAGTTGAACAATTTCAACAAATCGCGCCGACTATTGTTTTAGATTACGGCAAACAGAGTTGGGAAAGCTTGGCTTTACAATTGGCACAAGCGACAGGCCAAGAAAAAGAGACGGATATACTATTGCAGCATTTTGCAAGCTTAGTAAAAGAAGGGAAAGAGGCGCTACAACTGCCGGAAGGTCAGGTCAATATTATCTCTTATTTTGGTGCTGGTACTGTTAATCCCGTTTCATTACCTACCAGTCCTCATGCAGTACTATTACAACAACTCGGTTTCACCATTGAAAGTGCAGATCTTGCTTGGCAACCGAAAGATAAACCCGTTTCAGATTTTGTGTGGGCTCAATATGAGCATTTAACACAACTCACTGCACCTACAACGTTTCTATTAAGTGGAACCGCTAAAGAAGCCGATATATTTATGGCTGATCCTATTCTTGCAAATCTGCCTTCTGTTAAAAATAAGCAAGTTTATGGTTTAGGTGCAAACTCGTTTCGTATTGATTATTACAGCGCGCAAGAAATTATCAGTGATATGGTCGCGCGTTTTAGTCAGCATAAGTAATAACGTATGTTTACTTCTCACCACAGCATAAAGTGGGGAATAAGAGGCGCTATTCTCCTATTGTTCTTTTTTGCACTATTAAGCTTATTTGTTGGAAGCAGGCATGTTTCTATGTATACAACATGGCAGGCTTTTGCCAATTTTGATACGACAAATAGTGAGCACTTATTAGTACGTTATCTACGTTTTCCTCGCACATTATTAGCAATAGTGATTGGCGTTGCATTAGGTGGAGCAGGAACGTTAATGCAAGCTTTAACACGTAATCCACTTGCCGATCCGGGGCTGTTTGGCATTAATGCTGGAGCAATGGTGGCGATCGTCTCTGTTATTGCATTAACGGGGATCACTGATGTCACTATTTATATGTGGTTTGGTTTATTAGGGGCATTCTGCGCGGGTGTTGGTGTTTATCTTCTTGGTGGTGTAAGACACGGACTTAATCCTGTGAGAATGGTGCTTGCAGGTGTTGCCCTTTCTGTCGTTTTACTCGCTATTACTCAACTTGTTACGGTCAATAGTGATGAACGTGTTTTTGATCAATTCCGTCATTGGGTTGTGGGTTCATTGCAAGGGCGTAGTTTCGATGTTCTGTACCCAATTACTGTGTTGGTTGTGATTGGAAGTGTGATTGCTTACTCGCTAACACGCTCGTTAGATATCGTGACATTAGGTGATGATATTAGTCATGCGTTAGGTGCAAACCAAAAACGAGTTTGGCTATTGTCGGCATTTTCAATAGTTCTTCTTGCTGGAAGTGCTACCGCAGCGGTTGGCCCTATTAGCTTTTTAGGCTTAACAGCCCCTCATTTTGCTCGTCGTTTAGTCGGTGCTGAATATCGGCGGATCTTACCCATGTCGATGTTAATTGGTGCGTTAGTCATGCTGATGGCAGATTGTTTAGGGCGATTAATCGGTACACCAGGCGAAATTAGTGTCGGTATTATGATTTCACTGATTGGTGGGCCTTTCTTTATTTATCTGGTTAAACGTTGGCGGATCATTACATTATGAAACCTAAAAATAATGAGATTATCTGCCAATTGGGTACATGGTCTTGGCACTTCTCTCTTAAAGATATCGTCATCGCTTTTATCTTGTTTTTATTGGTGATTTCTCTCGCCTTCTTTGCACTGACAACGGGCAAGTTTCCCATCGAGTTTTCTACATTAATAGATATTGTTGTCGGGCAATCAGAAGGTGGTATCAAAGAGAAAATTGTCATGGATATCCGTTTGCCTCGTCTACTTACTGCTATGGGGGTTGGAGCTGCATTAGGTATTTCAGGCGCTATTTTCCAGTCGATCTCTCGTAATGTTTTAGGTTCACCGGATGTTATTGGTTTTACAACAGGTGCAGCAACAGGGGCATTACTTCAAATCATTATTTTTAATGGCACGGTTGTGGATATCGCTATTTCTACATTAATAGGCGGAATGGCAACGGCGCTAATTGTTTATCTACTGTCATTAAAAAATGGTGTTATGTCTGGTTACACCATGATTTTAATCGGTATTGGCGTCGGTGCCATTTTACATGCCTTTAATAGTTTATTGTTGGTAAAAGGCAATATTGATAATGCCATTATGGCTAATCTTTGGCTTGCTGGTTCACTAAACGCTCGTACTTGGCAGCATGTTTACCCTACTTTTATCGGTTTACTGCTGCTTGTTCCCCTTATTGTTTTTTATGGTAAATCACTCACTTTAATGGAAATGGGCGATGATATGGCCCAACAATTGGGCGTCAATGTTGGCCGAGTAAGATGGGTGATGATTTTTAGTGCTGTATTACTCGCTTCATTAGCGACTGCCAGTGCAGGGCCGATTGCTTTTGTTGCACTCGCGGCACCTCAATTAGTGATCCGATTAAGCCACTCAGGAAAGCTACCCATCGTCGGCTCTGCATTAATGGGAGCACTTCTTTTGCTTTCTGCTGACGTATTGTCACAACGCCTACCTATTGATGTCACGATGCCAGTAGGTTTAATGACGGGTGTTATTGGTGGACTTTATTTGTTGTGGTTACTGACAAAAAAACAGAGAACTTAAAATAATAATAAAGGAAATAAATATTTAATAACTTAAGGATAAGTCATGGGATGGTCGCCAGAAAGACTAATTAAACGTTTGGGATGTAATGTGGGTATTTTATAAATCGTCTAATGGCATGCTCTATGGCATGAAAGGTATAGACTTATGTCTACTGTTCTTACACTACGCGCTAAAAAAGCCACAATAACAACACTAGTGCAAACGGCTTTATTAGGAACTTTATGTATTGCTGTTCCTAATGTAAATGCACAAGAAATAGAAAAAACATCAACGTCACAAGATAACAAAAAACACGACGAAAAAGTGGATGTGTTAATTGTAACTGGTGAAAAACTCAATAAATCTATCTATGACACAGGCTCGAGTGTCACGGTTTATGATGCGAAAAAAATAGAAGCCACACCGAATGCAGATGTGAACACCTTACTGCAAATGACACCGAATATTGTTGATAACGGAAACAGCAATGCTTTACCTGCTATTCGTGGTGTTGATGGCTCAGGGCCAGCTCAAGGTGCTATTGCTTTCCTCGGTGGTACTCGACCTAGAGTTAATTTCTCTGTTGATGGGCGCTCATTTACCTATAACGAATTTGGTTATGGTGCTCAATCCTTGTGGGATGTGAATACGGTTGAAATTTTCCGTGATCCACAAAGTTATGTGCAAGGCCGTAATGCTATTGCTGGTGCAATTTTGGTTAAAACTCAAGACCCAACATTCTATTGGGAAAATGCAGTAAAACTGGGTGCAGGTCAGCAAGATCTTCGTGAATATGCAGTCATGACTTCTGGGCCACTGATTGAAGATAAATTAGCGTTTCGTTTTACCGCAGAAAGACAAGAGCGTGAAAGCTTTGTGCATATGGATAAATATTCACCAACGGGTGATCCGCGCGATATCCATTCCAATACATTCCGTGGGAAACTACTTTATGACTCTTTAGATAATCCTGATTTTAAGGCCAAGCTAACAGTTAGCCATCTTGATAGTCGATCACCGCAAAATGAAGCCAATATGGCAAGTAATTTAGCGCCAAATGCCCCTTCACGTTTTCGTCCTGTGATTAAACGTAAAACAACCAGTGGTATTTTAAATACTACATGGGAAGCGAATGACAATTTAAGTGTTGAAAATACACTGATTTATACTGATTTTTCAACACGTCGCCTAACGGAAGCACAAAGCCCTCGTGCAGATATTGATGCTAAAGAGTTTGAATTTGAACCTATGCTCCGTTTTAAAACGGACAGTGAAGCATTAAGCGGGATTTTTGGTTTACGTTATTTCCACGCCAAACAAGATGAATTTGTGAATATCTTTGGGGGTAGCTATTTTGATGATAAAACAGAAACGGCTTCCGCTTATGGTTCATTAACTTACGCACTATTTCCTGAAATTGATGTCACGTTATCAGGACGTTTTGAACGAGAGCACCACACTCGTAATGGGGGAAGTGCGGCTGTTGCTATCGATTTTGATGAAACCTATAACACCTTCTTGCCTAAAGCTGATATCGCATGGAAACCGGGTGTGAATCAAACCGTCGGTTTTGCTGTCGGTCGAGGCTATAACGGTGGTGGCGCAGGTGTGACGATTGGTAAGCCAATTGTCACTTATGTTTATTCTCCAGAATATGTGTGGAACTATAGCCTTTATACACGTAATAGCCTGTTGGATAACAAGTTAAGTGTGATGACAAACTTGTTCTACAACGACTATAAAGATATGCAACTGCCATTCTATTTAGGACCAAACTCTTCCACTATTCGTAATGCGAAAAAGGTTGAAACTTACGGTGCCGAATTAACAATTGCTTATCAACCAATAGACTCGCTTGAATTAAATACAGGTGTTGGTTTATTAAAAACTAAAATCAAAGATTTTGGTAACAGTGGTATTGAAGGGAAAGAATTAGCTCGAGCACCAAGTTATACTGCGAATGTCGGTGCTAAATATCAATTAACTCAGGCGATGGATATTAGCGGTAATGTTCAGTTCTCGGGAGATTATTTCTCGAATGCAAATAATGCAGATAGCGGCAAAGTAGATAGTTTTTGGTTAGCTAATTTACAGCTTGGCTATAATTTTAAATGGGGTAGAACGACGTTATTTGCTCAGAATTTATTTGATTCTGATAAACGAATTCTTATTCCAGATAATAATAAAGATACTGCCATTTATCAGCGTCCTCGTATGGTTGGTGCTTCAGTAGAAGTTCGTTTCTAAATATAAATCACAGCAAAGGGTGATGCTAATTTATCACCCTTATTTTGCTTAATGTGATCATTCAATAAAAAGATAATGTTATGCATAATAGCCGATTACAGACACACAGTTTAAAGTTGGGATATCAGCAGACAACAATTTGCCAAGATATTTCGCTTTCTATTCCTGATAAAAAGGTCACTGTCATTATAGGTCCCAATGGTTGTGGTAAATCAACGCTACTGCGTAGCTTGTGCTGTTTATTAAAACCATTATCAGGCCATGTTTCATTAGATGCTCAGCCTTTAACGTCATTACCGACTAAAAAACTCGCTCGTCAAATCGCGTTATTACCACAAACGATGCAAGCACCTTCTGGGATCACTGTGGCTAATTTAGTCGCAAGAGGACGATTTCCTCATCAAAGTTTTATGCATCAATGGAGCCGAGAAGATAAGTTAGCCGTAGAAACGGCAATGAAAGAGACTGGAATTGTGGAATTTGCAGATAAAACAGTGGATTCGTTATCTGGCGGTCAACGGCAACGTGTTTGGGTGGCGATGATATTGGCGCAACAAACTGAGATTTTACTGCTAGATGAGCCAACAACATATTTAGATATTGCTTATCAAATTGAGTTACTCAATATATTTCGAAAACTTAATCAGCAGCAAGGACGCACTGTCGTTGCTGTTTTACATGACTTAAACCAAGCGTGTCGTTATGCCGATAATTTAGTGGTGATGGTGAAAGGAAAAATCATTGCGCAAGGAGAGCCAAAATCTATTATCAATCAAGCGTTAATCAAACAGGTTTTTGATTTGGAATGCCAAATTATTCCTGATCCTGTTGTTGGGACACCGATGATTGTGCCTTGCTAACTATATAACCAACTATATTGCTGGCTATATAGCTAAGAAATAAAAAAGCGGCTTTAGCATAACTAAATACCGCTTTTAGATTTGAGTTAGCATAAACAAATTACGCTGTTTTTGGCCATTTGTTGGCAACCCAAAGTCCACTCATTTTCATCGAATACCCAAATAGAACGCCAACGATTAATGAAGGGATGGTTTGATAGAGATCCCCTTGAGCGGCAAATATAGTACATGCTCCAATAAAGGTGCCGGGAATATAAGCGAGTAGTGCACTTTTAGCTTGAATACACATCACAAAGGCAATAACACCAGTGACAGCATAGCCAAAAATAGAAATATCACTAAAGACTTGGCTACCATAAATAATCGCCAATGCCCAAATCACGCCACTCATAATGGTAGCCATGGTGACAGCTAATCCTTTAATACCTTCTTTAGGATAAGCAAAATAGGCGGTACAACCCAAAAAGCCAGCCCAGCTTAATAAATCAAATTGATTAGCAACAAATGCCCAAATGGCAGAAAGAATGCCTGTTGTCAGCGCAGTAAAATAAAGCGTTCTCACGGTAGACTCTTAAATATAAGGGGGATATTTACCCAGTTAACTAAAAACGAAGTTTAGCATTGTCATTGACTGGTTTTCTATATTTAGATCATTAAAAAGCACCATTAATAATGGTATTAATACGTGTTAGATATATTGATCTTTATTCAAGATAGAAAAAGTAAAAAGTAAACGATTGCGTAATCAGTTTTATTTATTAAATGTAAAAATAAATATTTTAACTAAGTATTATTTATTGATATTTAATTTATTATTATTCTTCAATAATATGAATATAAAGAGTGCGGAGAGAATAAGGACAATTGTTCTCGGTTTCAATTAGTGTAAAACCATGTCTTTCATAAAGTTGAACTAGATTTTTATTATTTTCGCATTCTAATATAATGATCCTACCACCAATAAGGGCTTTTGCTTCTGATAAGACAGCATAAATCTCATTCAAGATTAACTTTAAAGAAATAGAGTTATTTATTATAGATGTGTTTTTCCCAATTTGACCAATAAGAAAAGCTTTAATTCTTTCAGCTTTTTTAGAAATTCCATCGAGTTGTTGTATTTTTGTTTTACTTATTTTTGCATTATCAAGAATAAGTTCTTTAAAGGATAAAGAGAAGTAAGCAAGAATTTCACCATTATCATTTAATATTAAATAGGTTCGTGCATTATTAGTTTGCTCAAATCTTATTGCTTTAGTAGAAGAAGTTAAAAATTTCTCAACATCACAATTTAAATTATTAGAAAAACTACTTAAGAGTTTAATTGTTGTTTCTTTATCAAACTCTTTTAGTAGTTTTCCAAGTTGGACAATCGTTGTTTTAATAACGCAATTCCTTGTCTATTTTCTGTTTCGTAATTCCGTTTTACTATTTTTATATGTCGAGGATAACTTAAAGCATTCTGTATAAGTTCAATAGACTGTTTGTCCTTAACAATAAAATTTTTGCTAAAAGAAGTCGTGGCCATAGATATCTCCTATGATTTTCTTTCCGGAAAATATAGCAATGTTGATTAGTATAAACAAAGATTAATTGTTTGAAAAATGAACTACAAGGAGGAGTAAAACTATCACTTAATTATTAAAAAACGACTATAGTGTGTAAATCGAACTCTACCTGCCATAACCGTTAAATTGAAAGTTACACGGTATAGCAGGTAAGATTTAGTGGTTACTTCCCGATACAGAAACTAGAGAAAATACGACCCAATAAGTCATCTGAGGTAAATTCACCGGTGATCTCACTTAATGCTTGCTGAGCCAGTCTTAACTCTTCTGCCAACAATTCACCGGATTTTGCATAAACCAGTTGTTCATGGCCTTGCTGTAAATGTTCTGCAGCGGTATTTAATGCCTGTAAGTGGCGGCGACGAGCCAAGAAACCACCTTCAGTATTACTATTAAAGCCCATTGCTTCTTTTAGGTGGGAACGAAGTAACTCAATACCCATTCCATCACGAGCAGATAAGCGGATCATCGGGTAGTTACCTTGTGCCGTGATCTCGGCATTCTCACCGGTTAAATCTGATTTGTTACGAATAACAGTAACAGGCAAGGTGTCTGGCAAACGTGCCATAAATTCAGGCCAGATATCTTCAGGCGCTGTTGCATCGGTTGTGGTGCTATCAACCATAAATAGCACTCTATCTGCTTGTTCAATCTCTTTCCAAGCTCGTTCAATACCAATGCGTTCAACCTCATCACTGGCCTCACGTAAGCCTGCAGTGTCGATAATATGCAAAGGCATACCATCAATATGAATATGCTCACGTAATACATCACGAGTTGTACCAGCGATATCCGTGACAATAGCCGCTTCTCGACCTGCTAATGCATTTAATAGGCTTGATTTACCCGCATTTGGACGACCTGCGATCACCACTTTCATCCCTTCACGTAACAAGCTACCTTGGCGAGCTTGAGCACGAACATCATCTAATTCAGCAATAACGGTATTAAGTTTTCCTTCAATGATACCGTCAGAAAGAAAATCAATCTCTTCATCAGGGAAATCAATAGCCGCTTCAACATAGATACGTAGATGAGTTAACGACTCTACCATCTCGTTAATATGAGAGGAAAATGCACCTTGTAATGAATTAATTGCTGAACGTGCTGCTTGTTCTGAGCTAGCATCAATTAAATCAGCAATCGCTTCTGCTTGTGCTAAATCGAGTTTGTCATTTAAAAATGCACGTTCAGAAAATTCCCCAGGGTTTGCAATACGCACACCAGGAATTTGTAAAATACGTTTTAGTAATAAATCTAGAATAACGGGGCCGCCATGGCCTTGTAGTTCTAGAACATCTTCACCTGTAAATGAGTTCGGATTAGGGAAGAAAAGGGCGATACCCTGATCAAGTACTGAGTTGTCATCATTGCGAAATGGCAGATAATCAGCATAACGAGGTTTAGGCAACTTACCTAGAACGGTTTGTGCCACAAGAGCCGCTTTTGGGCCAGAAACGCGTAGGATACCAACACCGCCTCTTCCCGGAGGTGTGGCCTGAGCGACGATAGTATCAGTGCTATGCATGGTGTACTCGCTTAATCAGAATAATCATATCAATATAAAAAACAGAAGGCGGTCATTGTAGACCGCCTTCGCTATTTTATGTCACTTTCCTTTGAATGTAACCAAGGAAGAGGTTTTTCCTCATGTGACCTTATTTTTTGTCTCTGCTGTGTAAGCCACGTTTTTCCAGACCGCGGTAAATTAACTGCTGCTGGATAATGGTCACTAAGTTACTGACGATATAGTACAGAACCAGACCTGATGGGAACCACAGGAAGAATACGGTAAACACAACCGGCATAAAGGTCATGATTTTTTGTTGCATCGGATCAGTTACTGCTGTTGGAGACAGTTTCTGAATGACGAACATCGTTACACCCATTAATAATGGCAGGATGTAGTATGGGTCTTGCGCAGACAAGTCTTGGATCCATAACATAAATGGAGCATGACGTAATTCAACTGAGCCCATCAGCATGTAATACAACGCAAGGAAGATTGGCATCTGGATAATCAGTGGTAAACAACCACCCAGAGGATTCACTTTCTCTTGTTTGTATAACGCCATCATTTCTTGGCTCATACGTTGTTTGTCATCACCAATACGTTCACGCAGAGCAGCCAGTTTTGGTTGCAGTAAACGCATTTTCGCCATGGAGGTGTACTGCGCTTTGGTCAGCGGGTACATGATACCACGAACGATAAAGGTGATCATGATGATGGAGAAGCCCCAGTTACCGATAAAGCTGTGAAGGAATTTCAACAGTTTAAACAGTGGTTGAGAGATAAACCATAACCAACCGTAGTCTACAGACAGGTCTAAATGTGGCGCGATAGCGGACATTTCAGACTGAATTTCAGGGCCAACCCATAATGTAGAGGTGATGTCAGCTGTACTATTTGGTGCAATAGTGACAGGTGCTGATTTATAACCAATCAGAGCAATGGATTTGTTTTCTAAAGTAATTGAGTAGAAGTTATTGTTCTGACTATCTTTAGAAGGAACCCATGCTGTTGCGAAGTATTGTTGTAACATCGCAACCCAACCATTATTCGTGGTTAGAGATAAGTTTTTATCTTCGATATCACCAAAACTATATTTTTTATAGTTGGTTTCATCTGAGGAATATGCCGCACCACGATAAGTGTGTAGCGCAAAGTTGCTGCTACCAGTATCACGGCTTTCTGGCAATTTAACAGATTGTTTTAACTGACCGTAGAAGTTCATTGTCAGTGTTTTATCTGTTGTATTCTCAATTTTGTATTCAATACCGATATCGTACTGACCTTTTTTCAGAATAAAGGTTTTGACGAATTTTACGCCTTCTTCATTCACAAAAGTCATAGGTACACGTAATTCATCCTGGTTTTCACCAAGTACAAATTCGTTTTTATCAGCAGTATAAACTGGGCGAGATTTCTGATCTGGACCATCTGGGCCAATTAAGCCGCTTTGAGCCTGATACAGGAATTGAGGTGTAGTTTCCAGTAAACGGAAAGGTGTCTGTGAATTAAGCTCGGCGGGATAGGCTAACAAATCAGCCTCATCGATTGTACCGCCCTGAGTATTGATACTAAGATCAAGTACATCAGTTTTTACGGTAATCAATTTTGCCTGCTCATTGCTGTTACCAGTTACAGCAAGACTATCACTACTTGGCATGTCCGCTTGTTGCGAGATCTGAGTAGTAGTGGTGGTGTTTTGTGAAACTTTATCACCCTCCCACTGCTGCCAGATCAGGAAAGAAACGAACAGCAAAGCGATGAATAGAAGATTGCGTTGCGAATCCATCGTTAATTTTCTCTGTTATCGTCGTTTTTTCTAGGTGGGACAGGATCATCACCACCTTCGTGTAAAGGGTGGCATTTTAATATGCGTTTCACTGTTAACCAACTACCTTTTATCATTCCAAACCTGCGCAATGCCTCAATTCCATAATGAGAGCACGTAGGATTAAAACGACAACGAGGCCCCAACAGAGGACTAATCCCCAGTTGATAGCCCCTAATCAGCAAGATCAGGACTTTTGAGCCAAGCGACAATGACGACGCCATAATTTACCCAACACTTCCGTCAATTGGTGGTTATCAAGTTCAGCAACCCCTTTTCTTACTAATAACACAAAATCCATCGGCGGTAATTCATGCTGATGTAAACGAAAGTATTCACGGGCCAATCGTTTAATACGATTGCGCTCATGAGCACGTTTAACGTTTTTCTTTGCGATTGTTAGACCGATGCGGGGATGCCCCAGCTCATTCTGGCGACCCAAAATAGTAACTTCTGGTGAACTCGCGCGTTGTGGCTGCTGGAAAACAAAATTGAAATGCTTGGGAGTTAACAAACGTAACTCCCTTGGAAAAGCGAGCTTAACCACGGAATGGTTAGCTTTTATTATTTCGAAGAAACGGTCAGACGAGAGCGGCCTTTCGCACGGCGGCGAGCCAGAACCTGACGACCATTTTTAGTGGCCATACGAGCGCGGAAGCCGTGGTTACGGTTGCGCTTCAGTACAGACGGTTGAAAAGTGCGTTTCATGGCGATTTCTACCTACTTAATATAATTACTGATTCAGCAAATGCGTTGACAGACAGGCGTGCAATAAATAAACAAACCGGTACTTCAATCGCAGCATCAATGATGGAAAGATGCGGGATTGTAATAAAATCACTCAAATGCGTCAATCAAGATGACGCTTTAAGTACCGATTTTTGTCGTCTTTTTTAGCAAACCCGATAATCAATCCTGACTTATGCGCAACGAGTACGCTTATTAGCGACCTAAAAGAGAGCCTTAATAAGTGACTTTGTTGGTACAAGCACGCAGGGTGCAAGATTATACGGACTCATGGTGAAAGCGCAAGGATCTTTGGTGGATCAAGTGAGAGATATTTGATCACTTACTATAAGAAGGAGAGATTTATGCAAAGAGAAAGTTATCCCCAATTGCTATTTATAGGGCGACTCAAGTACACTAGAACGCCTTTGCATATTTCATTTGGTGAATTATCACAAATCATCAAGCCTGTGGATAAAAACCATAAAAACTGTGCAAAAGAAAGAGGATCTTCGTTTCATTTTGCGATATGATCCCCCGTCACGATCAGAATAGCCAGTCTGCGATCGTGAATCACGATGTAAATAAATCGTTGTCACCAAGAGTTGTTCCTTATTAAGAATTGAAGAGGAACGATGTTGTGCACTTTGTGTTTAAGCACGCTGTGTTTAGCTACATTGTACAACTGCATTTTTCCTGTTTATTTTTTAGTCTTGTTTTTTTAGGGGAGTCCGCC